>NZ_JBEOXT010000014.1:0-198732 GCF_040296685.1 Streptomyces sp. NPDC002054 | reverse complement strand
TTCCGGGGCCGGCCGGTCGGTCAAGGGTGGAGCGAAGCGGAATCGCGAAGCGACGCGACGAAGGAGCGCCCTTGAGGGACCGGACGGACACGGAACGACGATGGGACTGACGGGCAGCCCCCGGACACCCCCCGATACCGCCCGGGCGAAACCCGTCACCCCGGACCCCGCCCGGCCACTCGGCCCCGCCGGGGCTGGGCGGACCATGCGTCACCCCGCCCGGCAACTGGGCCGGCCCGCTGCGCGGGGCCGTCCCATTACCCCGCCCTGCCCGGAACAGGGGCTTCGCCCAGGCCCCCCGATCCCCGACCCTGCGCGACAGGAAGAGCGAGGCTCCGCCTCAGCCGGGCCAATGGCGGGTACCGCTCAACAGGCCGGCGGGCCCGCGCCGGACGCATCGGAGCCGCGGCTCTCGGGCTCTGGGCTCCGCTCGGCGGAGGCAGCGGTGCCCCGCCCCGCCACCGGACTCCGTCCGGTCGGAGCCGGCAGGGGGCGGGTGGGAAACTCCGTCCCGCCCCGGCTCCGAGCGGGGGGCAAAGGAGCGGGCCCGCGCCAGGAGCCCCGCCGCCCCGCCCCGAGCCGGCGGGGTTACGAAGCCCGCCCGCGCCAGGAGCCCCGTACACGCCAGCCCAAGTGACGCAGCCCGCCCGCGCCCCCAGCCCCGGCCTACGCCGCCAGCGTCGCTGGAGGCTCCGCCGGGGCTAGCGTGTCCGCCTCGCGTTGGCGTTCTGCGCTGTCGCTGATGCGGAGCAGCAGCGCGATCATGATCCAGTTGGCCAATAGTGAGGAGCCGCCCTTCGCCAGGAACGGCAGCGCCTTGCCGGTCAGCGGGATCAGGCCGGTCACGCCTCCCGCCACCACGAAGACCTGGAGGGCCAGCGCCGCGGACAGGCCGACGGCGAGGAGTTTGCCGAACGGGTCCCGGGCGCCGAGCGCCATCCGGAGCCCGCGCTGGACCAGCAGTGCGTAGAGGACCAGGACCGCCATCACCCCGGCCAGCCCGAGCTCCTCGCCGACCGTGGTCAGGATGAAGTCCGTGCGCCCGGCGAACTTGATCAGCTCGGGGTTTCCCTGGCCGAGGCCGGTGCCGGAGAGGCCGCCGGTGCCGAAGCTGAACAGGGCCTGCGCCGACTGGTCGGAGATCAGGCCCGCCGGCCGCTGCTCTTCCGGCAGGAAGATGGCCATCGGGTTGAGCCAGGCCTCCACCCGGTTCTTGACGTGCGGCTCGGTCGAGCCGACGACGAAGGCGCCCACGGCGGCCATCAGGACGCCGCAGACGATCCAGCTGGTGCGTTCGGTGGCGACGTACAGCATCACCACGAACACCCCGAAGAAGATCAGCGAGGTGCCCAGGTCGCGCTCGAAGACGAGCACCAGCATCGCCAGGATCCACACCGTGATGATCGGTCCCAGCTGCCGCATCGGCGGCAGCCGCATGCCCAGAAACTTGCGTCCGGCCAGCGCCAGGGTGTCCCGGTGGATCACCAGGTACCCCGCGAAGAACACCGCGATCATGATCTTCACGAACTCGCCGGGCTGCAGCGAGAACGGCCCGATGAAGATCCACCGCTTCGCACCGTACGTATCGGCCGGCATGAACGCCGGGGTGATCAGCAGCACCAGCGCCACGGCCATCGTGAGGTAGATGAACCGCTGCAGGAACCGGTGGTCCTTCAGCAGCGCCACCACCAGCACGCACGAGGCCACCCCGATGACCGTCCACAGCAGCTGGCCCGGCGCGTTCGCCTCGGCGCCGTACCGCTGGATGTACGACTGGTCGAGCCGGTGCAGCAGCACCAGCCCCAGCCCGGTGAGCAGCATCGCCAGCGGCAGGATCAGCGGATCCGCGTACGCGGCGAACCGGCGCACCCCCAAATGGCCCACCAGGGACAGCAGGGTCAGGCTGATGGCGAATCCGGCGAGGTCGGTGGGCAGCTCGCCGTTCATCGCCAGGCCGGCGTTGGCGTGCCCGAACACGGCGATGACGACGACCAGGACGAGCAGCAGTGCTTCGGTGCGGCGGCGGGCGCCCGCCACCGTCGAGGGCCTCAGTCCACGCACGGGATGCCGCCGCCGTCGATGGCGGTGCCCTTCGACTGGCCCTGGTCGGGGTCGGAGCCCGCAGGCGGGGCCTGTGCTGCGCCGGAGTCGCCCGAGCCGCCCGAGCCGCCCGAGTCGCCGGACGTCGTGGGGTCGGCGGAAGCCTTTGGTCCGATCTGCTCGGCAATGCGGCGCTTTATCTTCATATCATCTACGACGTTAATATCCTCCCCATGGTTCCTTCCGAACCCCTCCACGGGCAGTGTCATGAACTCCACCCGCCCGCCGGACAGGTTCTTGGCCTGCTTCACGAACGCCAGGAGGTCCCAGCCCTCGTCCGTCACCACATCCTGCTTCGCCGCGTCGATCAGCTTCATCAGCTTGACCGGATCGGTGAAGGTCCCCACCGAGTTCAGCTTCTGCGTGGCCCCCGCCAGGAACGCCTGCTGCCGCTTCGTCCGGTCCAGGTCGCCCCGCGGCAGCCCCATCCGCTGCCGTACGAAGGCCAGTGACTGCTCCCCGTCCAGGGTCTGCCGGCCCGCCGGGAAGTCGGCGCCCGAGTTCTTGTCCTTGACCGCCTTGTTCAGGCACACCGGCACCCCGTCCAGCGCATCCGCCAGGTGGTAGAAGCCCGCCAGATTGAGCTCCGCGAAGTGGTCCACCGGGACGCCGAGGAAGGACCGGACCGTCTCGATTGCGGCCTTCCGGCCCGCCTCGCGGCCGTCCCGCTCCAGTTGCCGCCGGTCCTGCACACCCTGCCCCGCGAGCTGTTCCTCCTGCTTCGCCTTCGCCAGCCCGTAGGCCTTCTTGATCTTGTCCTTGCCGGTGTAGCCGGGTATGCCCTTGAGCTCGACGAAGTCGTCCCGGGGGATGGAGAAGGCCTTCGCCTTGCCGCCGTCGGCGGGGACGTGCAGCAGGATCAGCGTGTTCGTGTTGTAGCCGCCGATGTCGGAGCTGCCCGCGTGCAGCCGGTCGAGCACCTTCTCCGGCAGCTTCTCGCCGTTCTTGTCGCGTCGGCTGTCCAGTCCCATCAGCAGGATGTTGGTGTCGCCGTGCGCGGACTTCTCGGCGCCCTGCAGAGCCTTGGACGTGCCGATGGAGCCGGCCAGGTCGCGGTACAGGTACCAGGCGGTGCCGCCCACCAGGACGACCAGGGCCGCGGCCGTCGTCAGCAGCAGGCGGGTGATGCGGCGCGGACTGCGGCGGCGGTGCCCTGCCGTATGCCGGCCGGACGGCTTCGGCGTCGTGGTCTTCCTGCGGTGCGCGCTCATGCCTGTCGATGCTGATGCGGACCGGCTGAAGGAAAGCTGAAGCTTCTGAAGGCCCCTTCAGAACCGGGCCCCCGTCACGCGGGCAGCCATCACCCAGGCAGCCGCCGCGCGGGAAGTCGCAGCACCAGCCGGGCGCCGCCGCCGGGGGCCTCACAGGCCGTGACCTCGCCGCCGTGCGCCCGCGCGATCTCCCGGGCGATGGGCAGGCCCAGCCCGGTGCCGCCGCCGGTCCGGCTCCGGTCCTCGTCCAGCCGTACGAAGCGCTCGAAGACCCGGTTGCGGTGGGCGGCCGGGATGCCGGGGCCGTCGTCGCGGACCTCTAGGACGGCGGCGGCCGGTTCGGCGTACGCCTGTACGACGACCTCGGTACGGGCGTGCCGCAGCGCGTTGTCCACCAGGTTGGCCAGGGCCCGCTCCAGCCGGGCCGGGTGGCCCGTGGCGGGGACCGGAGCCCCCGCCTCCACCCGCAGCCGGACCTGCCGGGGCGGGGGCGCGGGCGTGGGCCGACGGGCCGCGTCCTCCGCCGCCAACAGGGCCAGATCCACGGGCTCGCCGGCCGCATCAGCCGCACGCGCCGTCCCGGCCCCGGTGCCCGCCCCGCCGTCCAGCCGGGCCAGCAGCAGCAGGTCGGCCGCGATCCGCTGGAGGCGGTCGGTCTCCGCCAGCGCCGCCTCGACCGACTCCCGGTCCGGCCGGCCGCCGGGCCCGGGCGCGCCGGCCAGCGCCACCTCCAGCCGGGACCGGACGGCGGCGAGCGGATTGCGTAGTTCGTGCGAGGCATCGGCGGTGAACTGCCGCTGCCGGGCGTCGGACCGCTCCAGCCGGTCCAGGGTGTCGTTGACGGTCCGGGCCAGCCGGGCGATCTCGTCCGCCCCGCCCGGGTCCGGCACCCGCCGGTCCAGTTCGCTCGCCGTGACCGCCGCCAGCCCGCTCCGGATCGCGGTCACCGGCCGCAGCGCCTGCCCGGTCACCCACCAGGCCAGCAGCGCCGCGAACCCGATCAGCGGCGGCGCGCCCGCCACCAGCCCGAACGCGACGGCCCGGGTGGCATCGTCCACGTCGCCGAGCACGGTCATCGCGTACACCGAGACCCGCTCGCCGGGCCCGGCACCCTGCGCCTCGACCACGACCACCCCGCGCCGCTGACCGCCGGGGCGGTCGGCCGGCAGGACCACGGTCCGCGAATCCGACCCGGCCGGGGGCCGTACGCCGGCCAGCTCGGCCGGCGTGACCGCCCGGGTGTTCCCGCCGGCCGCGAGGGTCCGGCCGTGCGCGTCGAGGACGAGGAGCAGGTCGACTCCGCCGTCCGGGGCGGGCAGCCGGCCGTCGGCGGGGAGGGTGTGCGCGTCGGCCTGGGCTGCGGCCTTGCGGGTGGCGAGCTCGGTGCGGGACGCGGTGTTGTCGAGGAGGTTGGCGCGCAGCAGGCCGTGGAGCCAGAGGCCGCCGGCGGCGAGGAGGGCGGCCATGGCGAGGGCCGCCGCGAGGGCGGCCCGGGCGCGCAGCGAACTACCCCGCACCGCCGCCACCATCCGCACCGCGGCCCGCACCGCCGCCACCGTCCGCGGCCATCCGGTAGCCGGTGCCATGCACGGTGAGGATGGAGCGGCGGCCGAACGGCGCGTCGATCTTCCTGCGCAAGGACGAGACGTACACCTCGACGATGTTCGGGTCGATCCCGCCCGGGGTCTCCCAGACCTCGTCCAGGATGTCCTGCTTGGCGACGGCTTGCCCGGGCCGTTCCATCAGGCAGCCCAGCACGGCCAGTTCGCGGGCGGTCAGCTCGATCTCGGCGGTGCCGCGCCGGCAGCGGCGGGCCTCGCGGTCCAGGCACAGGTCGCCGGCCTGCAGGGTGGTGCGCTCGGGGGCGCCGGCCCGGCGGGCCAGGGCGCGGAGCCGGGCGCCGAGCACCACGAAGGAGAACGGCTTGGTGAGGTAGTCGTCGGCGCCGCAGTCGAGGCCGTCGGCCTCGTCGTGTTCGCCGTCCCGGGCGGTGAGCATCAGCACCGGGGTGCGGTCGCCGTGGGCACGCAGCCGGGCGCAGATCTCGTACCCGGACAGGCCCGGGAGCATCAGGTCGAGCAGGACGACGTCGTACGGGCCGCCGCTGCGGGCGAGCTCCAGCCCGCGGTGGCCGTCGTGGGCCGTTTCGACCCAGTGGCCATCGGCGGAAAGGCCCCGCCGAAGGGATTCGGCGAGGCCTTCTTCGTCTTCGACCACGAGTATGCGCACGCCCCAACTGTCACATATCGGGCGCGTGGGGCGCGTGCCACCCGGATCGACGTCCGTCGTCAGCCGTCAGTCGTGGAAGACCACCGAGCGGATCTCGAGCTTGGCGGAGCCCTGCGCACCGGCCTCGAGGTCGAAGGATTCGCCCTCACAGCCGGGCTCCTCGTAGACCGTGGCCGTCTCGTCCGTGCCGTTGTACGGCGAGATCGCGGGCGGGACCTCCTTCGGGTCGTCCGCCTCGTCGAGCGTGATGCACTCCTCGCTCGGCGGGTCGACCAGCTGCCCGCTCTTCATGGCCCGGTCTTCGGACTTGTACGTGTAGGTGAAGGTACCTTCGGCCGCGCCGGCCGAGGTGGGGAGCGCCAGGACGAGCAGGGCGGCGCCGGCGGCGGCACCGAGGGTGTGGCGGATGCGCATGGTTCCTCACGGGGGAGTGGGTTCGATCTTGCGGCGACTGGGTTCCCGGCCGGGTCGCCGGGTATGCCTCGGGTCGGCCGACGGTCATCCGTACGCGCCCGGAGAATCGATTCCTCACTGACCCATGAGCACCAGCACCGACCCATGAGCACCGGCGCGACGCCCGCGACGCCCTCGGACGTATGTGCGGGCATCTGTGGTGCGGCCCGGAACGGGGGCCCGGGCGCGGGGACGGAGCAGTATGGGAAGCCGTTATTCCGCAACGCCCATGGCGTGAATTGGCACTCCGCTTGACCGAGTGCTAATCGCCGGAATAGTCTCGGGCCTGGCACTCGCCACCGGTGAGTGCCAACACAGCGACGGGCAGGTCCGGCACCCGCGACGACGGATCGACCTGGTCGCCACCTCAGACAGTTAACCCCGTGAGATCTCCGAAGGGGGAGGTCGGATCGTGACGACCGCCAGCTCCAAGGTTGCCATCAAGCCGCTCGAGGACCGCATTGTGGTCCAGCCGCTCGACGCCGAGCAGACCACGGCCTCTGGCCTGGTTATCCCGGACACCGCGAAGGAGAAGCCCCAGGAGGGCGTCGTCCTCGCTGTGGGCCCGGGCCGGTTCGAGGACGGCCAGCGTCTCCCGCTGGACGTCAACGTCGGCGACATCGTGCTGTACAGCAAGTACGGCGGCACCGAGGTGAAGTACAGCGGCGAGGAGTACCTCGTCCTCTCGGCTCGCGACGTGCTCGCGATCGTCGAGAAGTAATTCACCCAAGCATCAAGATGCTTTGAGCTGCGCCCCTGGTCACCCCGCTGATTGCCGGGCGGCGAGGGGCGCAGTTCGTTAAACCCCAGATTTTTCGAGAGGGCTGAACCGCTCCCATGGCGAAGATCCTGAAGTTCGACGAGGACGCCCGTCGCGCCCTCGAGCGCGGCGTCAACAAGCTTGCCGACACGGTCAAGGTGACGATCGGCCCCAAGGGCCGCAACGTCGTCATCGACAAGAAGTTCGGCGCTCCCACCATCACCAACGACGGTGTCACGATCGCCCGCGAGGTCGAGCTCGACGACCCGTACGAGAACCTGGGCGCCCAGCTGGTGAAGGAGGTGGCGACCAAGACCAACGACATCGCGGGTGACGGCACCACCACCGCCACCGTGCTGGCCCAGGCGCTGGTCCGCGAGGGTCTCCGCAACGTCGCCGCCGGCGCTTCCCCGGCCGCCCTGAAGAAGGGCATCGACGCCGCGGTCAAGGCCGTCTCCGACGAGCTGCTCGCCACCGCCCGTCCGATCGAGGACAAGTCCGACATCGCCGCCGTGGCCGCGCTCTCCGCGCAGGACCAGCAGGTCGGCGAGCTCATCGCCGAGGCGATGGACAAGGTCGGCAAGGATGGTGTCATCACCGTCGAGGAGTCCAACGCCTTCGGCCTGGAGCTGGAGTTCACCGAGGGCATGGCCTTCGACAAGGGCTACCTCTCGCCGTACATGGTCTCCGACCAGGAGCGTATGGAGGCCGTCCTCGACGACCCGTACATCCTGATCAACCAGGGCAAGGTCACCTCCATCCAGGACCTCCTGCCGCTGCTGGAGAAGGTCATCCAGGCGGGTGGCTCCCGGCCGCTGCTGATCATCGCCGAGGACGTCGAGGGCGAGGCGCTCTCCACCCTCGTCGTCAACAAGATCCGCGGCACCTTCAACGCGGTGGCCGTCAAGGCCCCGGGCTTCGGCGACCGCCGCAAGGCGATGCTCCAGGACATGGCCACCCTCACCGGTGCCACCGTCATCGCCGAGGAGGTCGGCCTCAAGCTCGACCAGGCCGGTCTGGACGTGCTGGGCACCGCCCGCCGCGTGACCGTCTCCAAGGACGACACCACGATCGTGGACGGCGGCGGCAGCCACGAGGACGTCCTCGGCCGCGTCAACCAGATCAAGGCCGAGATCGAGTCCACGGACTCCGACTGGGACCGCGAGAAGCTCCAGGAGCGCCTCGCGAAGCTGGCCGGCGGCGTGTGCGTGATCAAGGTCGGCGCCGCCACCGAGGTGGAGCTGAAGGAGAAGAAGCACCGTCTGGAGGACGCCATCTCCGCGACCCGCGCCGCGGTCGAGGAGGGCATCGTCTCCGGTGGTGGCTCCGCTCTGGTCCACGCCGTCAAGGTCCTCGAGGGCAACCTCGGCAAGGAGGGCGACGAGGCCACCGGTGTCGCGGTCGTCCGCCGCGCCGCCGTCGAGCCGCTGCGCTGGATCGCCGAGAACGCCGGCCTGGAGGGCTACGTCATCACCTCCAAGGTTGCCGAGCTCGACAAGGGCCAGGGCTTCAACGCCGCCACCGGCGAGTACGGCGACCTGGTCAAGGCCGGCGTCATCGACCCGGTGAAGGTCACCCGCTCCGCCCTGGAGAACGCCGCCTCCATCGCCTCCCTGCTGCTCACGACCGAGACCCTGGTCGTCGAGAAGCCGGCCGAGGAGGAGGCCGACGGTCACGGGCACGGTCACGGTCACGGCCACAGCCACTGATCGGCTCACAGTGCACGGAAGGCCCCGTTCCGCAGTGCGGAGCGGGGCCTTCCCGTGTGTGGGGCCGATGCGGCTCCGGTTCAGCTCAGGTTCAGCGGGACTCGTACGGTGACCCGGACCCGCCCATCTGGCGTTGCAGCTGGCCGACGTTGTAGTGCCACCAGCCCTCGATGATCTCGCCGTCCAGGCACCGGAACGTGGTGGTCCCGGACATGTCGTAGGTCTTCCCGGTCGGCATGACGCCCATGAACTCGCCCTTGTGGGTGCCCCGCCAGTTCCACACCGTGGTGACGAAATCGCCCTCGGCGATCTGGGACACCGGCTCGAAGGTGATGTCGAAGCCCCGGCGCCAGCGCTCGATGTCGCCGCGCATGGATTCGCGTCCGATGACGGTCGACTCCTCCTTGCTCGCGTCGTGGTCGATGTAGTTCGTCGCGAAGCACTCCTCGATGACGGCCATGTTGCCGTGCATGATGGCGTCGTCGAACACCCGGTTCACCAGGTGCTTGTTGAGCATCTCGTCCCGCACCACGTCCAGGTTGGTGAACGTGGGCATCCCGTCGCAGAGGGCCACCATCTCCTTGAACATCCGGTCCGTCTCCGGGAGCTGAGAGTTCTTCATGGCGTCTTCGTACGACGGGAACTCGACCACGTCGACGTAGTGCTCCCCGTCCTCGAGGTCCTTGCCGATCATGCTGTGGGTGACGGTCCGCTTGCCCTGGCTCTGCGCCACGTACCGATCCATGAGGTCGGAGAGGTCGTCGTACCGGCGGGTCTTGTAATCGATTATCTGTACGAATGTCATGATGCCTCCCGACTCCCGGGCTGGATGGACATGACCATTTTATTCCGGTATGGGGCTATTGGGGTCCGTACTTCCGCCCTGTGCGGGAGGACACCCCGCCCAGCAGTCCGCGCGGCGTCAGCTTCACGATCCCCATCAGCGCCTTGTAGCGCGGATCCGGGATCGACACCGTCCTGCCGCGCGCAAGATCGGCCAGCGCCTCCGCCACCAGCTTGTCCGCGTCCAGCCACATCCAGTTGGGGATGTTGTCCGTCCCCATCCCGGCCCGCTGGTGGAACTCGGTCCGGACGAAGCCCGGGCACAGCGCCATCAGCCGCACCCCGGAGTCCGCCAGGTCCTTCGCCGCGCCCTGGGTGAACTGCACCACCCACGCCTTGCTCGCCCCGTACGTGCCCCGCGGCAGGAACGCGGCCACCGAGGCCACGTTGATCACCCCGCCCCGGCCGCGCGACCGCATCGACTCCGTCGCCGCCGAGGTCAGCCGCAGCACCGCCTCGATGTGCACCTTCAGCATCGTCAGCTCGTCGGCCATGGACACGTCCAGATAGCGGCCCTTGTTGCCGAAGCCCGCGTTGTTGACCAGCAGGTCCACCGGGTGGGTGCGGTCGGACAGCCGCGCCTCGACCGCACCGATCCCCTCGTCCGTGGACAGGTCGGCGGTCAGCACCTCGGCCTCGATGCCGTGCCGGTCGTGCAGTTCGGTGGCCTGCTCGCGCAGCCGCTTGGTGTCCCGGGCCACCAGCACCAGATTGTGTCCCTGGGCGGCGAGCCGCCGGGCGAAGGCGGCGCCGATGCCCGCCGTGGATCCCGTAATCAACGCAGTCGTCATGCGGGCAACCTAGCCGCCCGGGGCCCTGCGCACGGCAGGGGCCCGGCGGGACCGAAGCGCTGTCAGCCCCGAGTGGACCCGCCGTACTTGGCGAGGTACTCCCGGACGGTCTCGTGCTTCTCCGGTGCCATCGCGGTGCCCGCCGCCAGGGTCCGCGGCAGCAGGTCGCGCTCGGTGGTGAAGGCCCGGAACCAGAACTCCACCGAGACCTCGTGGTCCGGGCGGTGCACGATCTCGATCCGGTCGCCCGGCCAGATCTGCCCCTCCTCGATCACCCGCAGGTACGCGCCCGGCCGCCGGGCCTGGGTGAACCGCTTGACCCAGCCGGGCTCCGCCATGGCGCCCTGGAAGGTCCGGCACGGGATCCGGGCCGAGCTCACCTCCAGCAGCAGGTCCGGGCCGACCCGCCAGCGCTCGCCGAGCAGTGCGCCGTTGACGTCCACCCCGGCCGTGGTGAAGTTCTCGCCGAACAGTCCGGCGGGCAGCTCGCGGCCCAGCTCCCCCTCCCACCAGTCCAGGTCCTCGCGCGCGTACGCGTGGACCGCCTGGTGGTCACCGCCGTGGTAGCGCCACTGGCCGATCTCGTCGCCCTCGACCCCGGAGCCGGCGGCGCCCTTGGGGCCGGGCGCGAAGACCCGCACCGGGCCGGGCGCCGGACGCTTTCCGATGCCGGTCACCCCGATCCCGGAGTCGGTGTAGTCCGCGGCGGTGAGCTTGCCCAGGTTGACGGAGAGGAGCTGCATGTCCATCCCCGTACGCTAACGCAGCCCACCCCACCCAAAGCGGGGAGCCGGAACTGGCTCCGCCGTCAAAGGGGGGCTTATGCTCGAAGGGTGATCGAGGCACGTCATCTCCGGGTTCTGCGCGCCGTGGCCGCCACGGGTTCCTTCTCCGCCGCGGCCCGCGAACTCGGTTGCACCCAGCCCGCCGTCTCCCAGCAGATGAAGGCCCTGGAGCAGTCGGCGGGCACCCCGCTGCTGGTCCGGGCCGGCCGCGAGATGCGGCTCACCCAGGCCGGTGACGCGCTGGTCCGGCATGCCGCCGGCATCCTCGCCGGGCTCACCGCCGCCGAGGAAGAGGTGGCGGCCATCGCCGGCCTGCGGGCCGGCCGGGTCCGGCTGGTGTCCTTCCCCAGCGGCAGCTCCACCCTGGTGCCCACGGCCCTCGCCGCCATGCGGGCGGCCCACCCCGGCACCCGCATCTCCCTGGTCGAGGCGGAGCCGCCGCGCTCGGTGGAGATGCTGCGGGAGGGCGACTGCGATGTGGCGCTCGCCTTCCGCTACGGCTCCGCCACCGCGGCCGACGGCGCGGACGCGGCGGAGTGGGACGACCTGGTCGTCCGGCCGCTGCTCACCGACCGGCTGGTCGGGCTGGTGCCGGAGGGGCACCGGCTGGCCGGCGCGGAGCAGGTCCGGATGGCCGAACTCGCCGGGGAGCCGTGGATCGCCGGCTGCCCGCGCTGCCGCCGCCATCTGGTGGACATCTGCGAGAGCGCCGGTTTCACCCCGAGCATCGACTTCGCGACCGACGACTACCCGGCGGTGGTCGGTCTGGTCGGCGCGGGGCTCGGCGTGGCCGTGCTGCCGGAGCTGGCGGTGGAGTCCGTACGGGTGAAGGGCGCGCGGACGGTGGCGGTGGAACCGGCGGTGGAGCGCGAGGTGGTGGCGCTGACCCTGCCCGACCTCGCGCGGGTGCCGGCGGTGGCGGCGACGCTGGCGGAGCTGGAGCGGGCCGCCGGCCGTTGACGGCCGACGGCCCGGCGCGCGACGCGCCCGAGCGGTCGCACGAGTTCCACGGATTCGAAGAAACGTTCCTTCGTACGTCTCTTCGCTCAGGCGCTCACTGTGGCGCAGGTGGTCCGGTCACACTGCTGGCGGGGATGAGGCGGTGCCGGGCGCGTCCCATCAGTTCCTCGCGCTCGTC
Organism: Streptomyces sp. NPDC002054; assembly: GCF_040296685.1. Taxonomy (NCBI): domain Bacteria; kingdom Bacillati; phylum Actinomycetota; class Actinomycetes; order Kitasatosporales; family Streptomycetaceae; genus Streptomyces; species Streptomyces sp. NPDC002054. The sequence goes on along the minus strand of NZ_JBEOXT010000014.1, from coordinate 186,713 downwards.
CTCGGTGAGGCCACCCCACACTCCGTAGGGCTCACGTACGGCGAGCGCGTGCGCGGCGCATTCCGAGCGCACCGGGCATCGCATGCAGACCTCTTTAGCCGAGGCCTCGCGCGCGCTCCGGGCCGCGCCCCGCTCGCCTTCCGGGTGGAAGAAGAGGGAGCTGTCGACCCCACGGCAGGCAGCGAGCAGCTGCCAGTCCCAGAGGTCGGCGTTCGGTCCGGGGAGGCGGGAGAAATCTGCCATTGGTAGTCCTCTTGGTGCCGGTACTGAGGCGGATACGGTCCATGTCTCCACACCTACTGTCGGAGTAGATGTAAATATGACTCATTGGGAATCTAGCCTCAGACACAAGCAAAACGGAAGGAAAGCCGCCAAATAGGGCATAGCTCCAGATGGAGGACGGATGGCTTGTGGCGCCCGTGTCGTGATCGCTTCCTCACGTAGAGTGCCGAAGGTGTCCGTCCGACCCGTAACTCTTTCGAGTGACCATCGTTGAGAGTGCGAAGGCGGTTGAAAGAAGAAGTTCTCGGACAGGTGTCCGGGGACATCGACCGCACAGGTGACGATACGTACCAGCCTGGAGGCTCAAGGTGACGCGCATCAGCAGCTGCGGAGGGCGGTCATGACATCCGTCCTCGTCTGCGACGACTCCCCGCTTGCCCGAGAGGCGCTCCGTCGCGCGGTGGCCACTGTGCCCGGCGTCGAGCGTGTGACGACGGCTGCCAACGGCGAGGAAGTCCTCCGCCGCTGGGGTGCCGACCGCTCCGACCTCATTCTGATGGATGTCCGGATGCCGGGCCTGGGCGGTGTCGAGACGGTCCGCCGGCTGCTCTCGGCCGACCCCGGCGCCCGCATCATCATGCTGACGGTTGCCGAGGACCTGGACGGGGTGGCCCTCGCGGTCGCCGCCGGCGCCCGCGGATATCTGCACAAGGACGCCTCGCGCGCCGAACTGCGGGCCACGGTCACCCAGGCTCTTGCCGACCCGACGTGGCGGCTCGCCCCGCGCCGGCTCCGCTCGGCCGAGATGGGTGCCGCGCCCACGCTCACCGCCCGCGAGATCCAGGTGCTGGAGGGCATGAGCCACGGCCGCTCCAACGCCGAGATCGGCCGTGAGCTGTTCCTTTCCGAGGACACGGTCAAGACGCACGCCCGCCGCCTCTTCAAGAAGCTGGGTGCCTCGGACCGGGCGCATGCGGTCGCGCTCGGCTTCCGCTGGGGCCTGGTTCGCTGACCGCGGAGCCCGAACAGCGGTCCCCGTCCGCCGTCGGCGGACGGGGCGGCCATGCCGGTCTGTGCCGGATCGATGCCGGTCCTGTCGTTCCCGGTGCGCGGCCGGGGGTTGGCGAGGCACAATCCGGGGGACGTGTCGCTTCGTGCGCGATGCCGCATCCTTGAGGGTGTGCCGCATTCTTGGAGATGTGGAGTCCTCGGGGAGTCCTCGGGGACATTCGGCCGAGCGGGAGGGGAGGGCGCAAGTGATGAGCTCCGGTGCGCCCGCTCATAACGCTTCGGCGCACAACCCGGGCCATGGTGCCGCAAATGCTCCGGCGCCAAGGCACCATGGATTGATGCGCGACGACGAGGCCATGGGGTCACCTGCGGCCACAGGCCCCTCCGGCACCGCCAAGGGCGGCAGCGCGGGGGCGGTCGGCGCGCTCGTCCGCCGGGCTGTGGAGGGCGATGAGCAGGCCACTCACGACCTGCTCGCCCATGTGCACCCGCTGGCCCTGCGCTACTGCCGCACCCGGCTCTCCCGGCTGCCCGGTGATGCGCGCCACTTCGTCGAGGACCTCGCCCAGGAGGTCTGCGTCGCCGTGCTGATGGCGCTGCCCCGGTACCGGGACACCGGCCGGCCCTTCGAGGCCTTCGTCTTCGCCATCGCCGCGCACAAGGTGGCCGACCTGCAGCGGGCCGCGATGCGGCACCCGGGCAGTACGGCGGTTCCGTCCGACGAGATGCCCGAGCGGCCGGACGATTCGCTGGGCCCCGAGGAGCGGGCGCTGCTCAGCAGTGACGCCGAGTGGGCCAAGAAGCTGCTGGCCAACCTGCCGGAGAACCAGCGGGAGCTGCTGGTGCTGCGGGTGGCGGTCGGGCTGACCGCCGAGGAGACTGGGCAGATGCTCGGGATGTCTCCGGGTGCGGTCCGGGTCGCCCAGCACCGGGCGCTGAGCCGACTGCGTGCGCTCGCCGAGCAGTAGTGGCTGCCGCCCGTCCCCTGCGTACAAAAACTTCGTATGAACCGACAAATCTCCCGGTCGATCTTCATCGTGGAATGAGACGCCCCGCGATCCCGTTAGCATGGACATCCGCGCTGAGCAAGACCATCTGGGAAGGTGTCATGACTGTCAACGGCGACGTCGATGGAGTACCGGGCAAGTTCGCGACGCTGGGGCTGACGTATGACGACGTGCTCCTCCTCCCCGGCGCGTCGGACATGGCGCCGGACGAGATCGACACTTCTTCCCTCATCTCGCGGAACGTCCGTGTGAACGTTCCCCTGCTGTCCGCCGCCATGGACAAGGTCACCGAGGCCCGCATGGCCATCGCGATGGCCCGTCAGGGCGGCGTCGGCGTACTGCACCGCAACCTCTCCATCGTCGACCAGGCCAACCAGGTGGACCTGGTCAAGCGCTCCGAGTCCGGCATGGTCACCGACCCGATCACGGTGCACCCGGACGCGACCCTGCGCGAGGCCGACGAGCTCTGCGCCAAGTTCCGCATCTCCGGTGTGCCGGTCACCGATCCCGCGGGCAAGCTGCTCGGCATCGTCACCAACCGCGACATGGCCTTCGAGTCGGACCGCAACCGCCAAGTGCGCGAGGTCATGACCCCGATGCCGCTGGTCACCGGCAAGGTCGGCATCTCCGGCGTGGACGCCATGGAGCTGCTGCGCCGCCACAAGATCGAGAAGCTGCCGCTGGTCGACGACGCGGGCATCCTCAAGGGCCTCATCACCGTCAAGGACTTCGTCAAGGCCGAGAAGTACCCGAACGCGGCGAAGGACAAGGACGGCCGGCTGCTGGTCGGCGCGGCGGTCGGCGTCGCCGGCGATGCGTACGAGCGCGCCCAGGCGCTCATCGAGGCCGGCGCCGACTTCATCGTGGTCGACACCGCGCACGGCCACTCGCGGCTGGTCGGCGACATGGTCGCCAAGATCAAGTCGAACTCCTCGGTCGACGTCATCGGCGGCAACGTCGCCACCCGCGACGGCGCCCAGGCGCTGATCGACGCCGGCTGCGACGGCATCAAGGTCGGTGTCGGCCCCGGCTCCATCTGCACCACCCGCGTGGTCGCCGGCATCGGCGTCCCGCAGGTCACCGCCATCTACGAGGCCTCGCTGGCCGCCAAGGCCGCGGGCGTCCCGGTCATCGGCGACGGCGGCCTGCAGTACTCCGGCGACATCGCCAAGGCCCTGGTCGCGGGCGCGGACACGGTCATGCTCGGCTCGCTGCTGGCCGGCTGCGAGGAGTCCCCGGGCGAGCTGCTCTTCATCAACGGCAAGCAGTTCAAGTCCTACCGGGGCATGGGCTCGCTGGGCGCCATGCAGTCCCGCGGTGACCAGCGCTCCTTCTCCAAGGACCGCTACTTCCAGGAGGGCGTGGGCGGCGACGACAAGCTGATCCCCGAGGGCATCGAGGGCCAGGTCCCCTACCGCGGCCCGCTCTCCGCGGTCGTCCACCAGCTCGTCGGCGGCCTGCGCCAGTCGATGTTCTACGTGGGCGGGCGCACCGTCCCCGAGCTGCAGGACCGCGGCCGGTTCGTCCGGATCACCTCGGCGGGTCTCAAGGAGAGCCACCCGCACGACATCCAGATGACGGTCGAGGCGCCGAACTACTCCCGCAAGGGCTGATCGGCAGGGCTGGTCAGCCGGACCGGCGCAGACATGATGCAGGAAAGGGGTGGGGCCGAACGGCCCCACCCCTTCCGCGTGCCGCCGTCCGCAGGGCGGTCACGGGAACGCGGTGCCCCGGGGTTCGGGGATACTGGACGGGCAGACCAAGAGGGAAAGGCCACCACACGTGACTGAGATCGAGATCGGGCGCGGCAAGCGCGGCCGCCGGGCGTACGCCTTCGACGACATCGCCATCGTCCCCAGCCGCCGCACGCGCGACCCGAAGGAGGTCTCGATCGCCTGGCAGATCGACGCCTACCGGTTCGAGCTCCCGTTCCTGGCCGCCCCCATGGACTCGGTGGTCTCCCCGCAGACCGCGATCCGCATCGGCGAGCTCGGCGGCCTCGGTGTGCTGAACCTCGAGGGCCTGTGGACCCGGTACGAGGACCCGCAGCCGCTGCTGGACGAGATCACCGAGCTGGACGAGGAGGCCGCCACCCGCCGCCTCCAGGAGATCTACTCCGCGCCGATCCAGGCCGACCTGATCCGGCAGCGCATCAAGGAGGTCCGCGACTCGGGCGTCGTCACCGCTGCCGCGCTCTCCCCGCAGCGCACCGCCGAGTTCTCCAAGGCCGTGGTCGACGCGGGCGTGGACATCTTCGTCATCCGCGGCACCACCGTCTCCGCCGAGCACGTCTCCGGCGCCGCGGAGCCGCTGAACCTGAAGCAGTTCATCTACGAGCTCGACGTCCCGGTCATCGTCGGCGGCTGCGCCACGTACACCGCGGCCCTGCACCTGATGCGGACCGGCGCGGCCGGCGTGCTGGTGGGCTTCGGCGGCGGCGCCGCGCACACCACGCGCAACGTGCTGGGCATCCAGGTTCCGATGGCCACCGCCGTCGCCGACGTGGCCGCGGCCCGCCGCGACTACATGGACGAGTCCGGCGGCCGGTACGTGCACGTCATCGCGGACGGCGGCGTGGGCTGGTCCGGCGACCTGCCCAAGGCCGTCGCCTGCGGCGCCGACGCCGTGATGATGGGCTCCCCGCTGGCGCGCGCCACCGACGCCCCCGGCAAGGGCCACCACTGGGGCATGGAGGCCGTCCACGAGGACGTGCCGCGCGGCAAGAAGGTCCACCTCGGCACCGTCGGCACCACCGAGGAGATCCTCACCGGCCCGTCGCACACCCCGGACGGCTCGATGAACCTCTTCGGCGCCCTGCGCCGCTCGATGGCCACCACGGGCTACAGCGAGCTCAAGGAGTTCCAGCGGGTCGAGGTCACGGTGGCGGACTCCCAGCACCGCCGCTGAGGTTTCAGCGTCCGTCGTAGGACGGCGTACGGAGGGCCGGCACCCGGGTGATCGGGTGCCGGCCCTCCGGCGTTGCCGCGGTCAGCGGCGGCGGCTCCGACGCCGTTCGCGCAGTCTCCTGCCGAGCGGGAGGGCACACAACAGGACGAGGCCCCACGGAATCACCAGGAACGTGAAGCCCGGCCCGTCGGCCGTGGGCGTCTCCGAGGCGAGTTCGCCCAGCGTGAGCAGCAGGGCGATCAGGGTCATCACGGTGGTCGAGACAATGAGGACCCACAGCGGCCAGACGTGATCGTCCACGGGTTCCTGCCGTCGTGCCCTGCCCGCCGCCGTGACCCCGGCCCCGGCGCCGGGCCGCGGCCGTGGGATGCGGTCCGGGTCGCGCGGGGGCATCGGGACCACGACCTCCGGCGGCACGGCCGCGTCGATCACGGCCAGCCGATCGGCCCCGACCGCGTACAGGGTGGGCTCGACCGCGACACTGAACCCGTCGTGGCCGACCAGGCGGCGGGCGCCGTCCGGGAAGGACAGCAGCAGGGCGCACTCGGCATAGCGGACGGTCGCCTGCCTGCTCGGGCCGATGAGGCTGACCCCGTCGGTACCGATGACCACCTTGTGCGCCGGGTCTTCCACGGAGGAGTACCGGGGGCCGGAGACCACGTCGGCCGACCGCGTCGGGGCCTCCGCCAGGCCGGCCCAGTCGACTCCGCGACGGGGGACCTGCATCAGCGTGTTCGCCCACAGGTCCCGGGCGACCTCGCGGAGGTCCCCCGCGGTGACGGCCTCGATCTCGGCGCGGAGCTGCTCCTCGGTGGCGGTCGGGTGGCCGAGCAGCAGGTCGAGCGCGTGGCCGGGCAGGGCGCACGCGTCCCGGTCCGGACGGTCGAAACCGGCGAGCGCGGAGGCGCGTACGGATTCCAGGTCGGCGGGCTCGATCCGTCCGGCCCGCAGTTTCGCCAGGACGTCGATGAACGCGCCGACCGCCGCGTCCTGCTTCTGCGGAAGGGCGTCGGCGTAGGCGGTGACGACGGCCCAGTCAGCGTCACGCGGGGAGTAGTCGGCCGCAGCCGCGTACGAGTAGCCGCCCTTCTGCCGCAGCTCGCGGAAGAGTTCCTTGCCGAGCACCCCGGTGAACAGGTTTGCCTCGGTGGAACGCGGCAGCACGGACGTGAGGACCACCGCGCCGTCCTCGCCCACGAAATGGGCGGGAGTCTGCGGGAGGGCCGATGTGGGAGCGGGCGCCGGCCGCCGGGTACCCGAGGGCAGCTTCAGGTCCAGGCCCTCGGGAACGCTGTCCCCCGTCATCCACAGGACGGCGTTCTCGCCGGTGAACCATTCCTCGGCCCAGGCCCGGACGGCCGGTGCGGTCAGGGCGGGCAGGCCGGTCTCTTCGTATCCGGTCAGCCCGTAGGAGCGGGCGCCGTACCGCCACAGAGCCATGCTGTGGGCGGGGCCGTGGTTCCGGCTTGCCGCCTCCGTGCGCAGGATCTCCTTCTCGGTCTCCAGCCGCTCCATGGGGAGGTCTCGCAGGGCGGTGCAGACACCGTTGAGGTATTCGACGACCTCGGCGGGTGTGCCGGTGACGTGGAAGTGGGTGTAGGTGGACGCTGTGGCGCCGTTGTAGTGGAGGTCGCTCAGTCCGTGCCGGTACAGCGCGAGGTGTTCCACGAGGTGGGTGATCCCGCGGACGGGGAGGGTCTCGTCGGCGACGCCCACCCGGAAGAGGAGGCCGGCCTCGACCGGCCCGGGGCGCGGGGCGAGTACGGTGCGGATGCCGTTGACGCTGGTTTCTGTGATCACGGGGTCCTCGTCAGCCCTTCGCCAGGGCGAGCTTGCGGTGGCGGACGAACTCGGCCTCGTGGTCGTAGCTGCCGATGTAGCCCCAGAGGAACTCGTCCGCCGCGTCGCCGAGGGCGCGGAAGTGCGGCGCCGCGTCCAGGTGGCGCCCGGCCGCCGAGTGGGCGGCGGCGAAGGCACTGTGGGCGGCGACGGCCTGGTGGCAGTCGGTGCGGAAGTCCGGGTGCAGGACGGAGCGGTGGGCCGCCTCGATGAGCCGGTCCCTGTGGGCACTCTCGCGCAGATAGGCTTCTCCATCGCGCTTCCTGCCTTCGCTCAGAGCCAGGTACTGCTCCATTTGGACGATTGCGATCAGCGCGCCGTTCGGACTGCCTTCGGGCGCTCCGGCGGCGGCCTCCTCGGCGAAGCCGTGGGCGGCCTCCCAGCTGCCGCCCCACTTGGGACAGAGCTGCTGGAGCAGTTGCATCTGGCCGCTGAAGTGGTGCGGGTGATGCTCGGTCAGCCGGTCGTACCGGCGCCTGGCCTCGTTCTGGCCGAGTTCCAGGCCGCGGGCGGTCATCAGGCGCAGGTACCAGGGCAGTGCGTGGTCGGGATGTCCGGCACAGAGGTCGATCAGCAGCTGCTCCGCCCGCCGGAGGCGGGCGTGGAAGTCGGCGAACTGCCGTCGGCTTACGTGCTCCGCCCCGTGGTCGCTGCGGAGCTGCCAGCCGGTCTGGATGTGCAGCTCGGCGAGCAGCGTACGGGGCAGGGGGTCCCCGGGGTGCTCCGTGGCGGTGCGGCGCAGGAACGGTTCCGCCCCGGGGGTCTGGGAGACGACCCGGCACGCGAGGGCCCTGTCGTCCTCGTCGGTCAGGGCGGCGAAGGCGGCGGCCACCTCGTCCCATGCCTGCCGCTGCACGGAGGCGCGGAGGGCGGCGAGGGAGGGTATGCGTTCGGCGGGATCGAAGGCGGGCCGCCCGGGCGGCGAGAGAGCAGACACGCGCGGATCATATGACCGGCCTTCCGATTCGGCGGCTGCGGGCTGCCCGGGACAGCGGTCTTCGGTGGCGGCGTGGGGCCGGTCAGAGGCGGTGGGCCGCGCCGGCGGGGCTGGCCCCGCGGGTGTCGAGGAGCAGCTGGGCCTTCACCGCCAGGCCCTGCAGGTCGTACGTGCGGTGGTGCTGGAGCAGGATCGTGAGGTCCGCGTTGGCCGCCGCCTCGTAGAGGGAGTCCGCGCGGGGGACCGGCCGGTCGCGGACCCGCCAGCCGGTCACGTACGGGTCGTGGTAGCTGACCTGGGCCCCCAGGTCGAGCAGGCGGCTGGCGATTTCGCGGGCCGGGGAGCCCTCCTGGTCGGCGAGGTCCGGCTTGTAGGTGACCCCGAGCAGCAGGACCCGGGCGCCGCGGGCCGATTTGCCGTGCTCGTTCAGCAGGGTGGCGCAGCGCTGGATCACGTACTGCGGCATCCGGCCGTTGATCTCCTGCGCCAGGCCGACCATGCGGAGCGGGTGGCCCGGGGTGCGGGTGGTGTGCGGGAGGTAGTTGGGGTCGAGCGGGACGGCGTGGCCGCCGACGCCGGGGCCGGGGCGGAAGGCCTGGAAGCCGTACGGCTTGGTTTCGGCGCAGCGGATGACGTCCCACAGGTCCACGCCGAGGTCGTGGCAGAGCACCGCCATCTCGTTCATCAGGGCGATGTTGACGTGCCGGTAGTTGGTTTCGAGCAGCTGGACGGTCTCGGCCTCGCGCAGGCCGCGGGCGCGGACCACCTTCTCGGTGAGGCGCGCGTAGAAGGCCGCGGCGGACTCCGTGCAGGCCGGGGTGAGGCCGCCGATCACCTTCGGCGTATTGGTGAAATTGTGCGTCCGGTTGCCCGGGTCGTAGCGGCTGGGGGAGTAGGCCAGGTGGAAGTCCCGGCCGGCCCGCAGGCCGGAGCCCGATTCCAGCAGGGGGCGCAGGTAGTCCTCGGTGACACCCGGATGGGCGGCGGACTCGAGGATGACGGTGGTGTGGGGGCGCAGCCGGGCGGCGAGTGCGCGGGCCGCCTCGCCGACCGCCGACAGGTCGAGCGCGCGGTCGGGGCCGAGCTGGGTGGGGGCGCAGATGACGGCCGTCCGGACCCGCCCGAGCTCGGCCGGGTTGGTGGTGATGCGGAAGCCGGCCGCCGACATCCGGCGGATCTCGGCGGCGGTGAGCGTGGTGTCGGTGGCGGGGCCGCAGCCGTAGCCGACGGTCTCAATACCGGCGGAGACGGCGGCCTGGGCCAGCGGCAGGCCGAGGTGGCCGAGTCCGATGACGGCGAGATCTGCGGGCATGGCGGTGCCGTCCCTTCCCTGACATGAGGGGGCTGTGCGCGCAAGTCCTGTGGGCAGGGGGAGCTGGCGCTATGTCAGACTAGGCGTATATATGACCGATGTGTCGCATTGCGGGGTGGTCGCCACCGTTGTGTTGTCCACAGGCGGTGGCTGATGTGGGAGTGCGCGGTCAGACTGATTCCACGGGGGACGTGAGCGGGGTGACCCGCACACCGACGGGAGGCAGCGGTGAGGACAGCGACACTGGGACCGGAGGAGCGCGCGGAGGCGCTCGCCCGGATGGCCGAGCGGGAACTGGACGTGCTGGTGGTGGGCGCTGGGGTGGTGGGGGCCGGCACCGCGCTCGACGCGGTCACCCGAGGGCTCTCGACCGGGCTGGTCGAGGCGCGCGACTGGGCCTCGGGGACGTCCAGCAGATCCAGCAAGCTGATCCACGGCGGTCTGCGCTATCTGGAGATGCTTGACTTCACGCTCGTCCGGGAGGCGCTCAAGGAGCGCGGCCTGCTGCTGGAGCGGCTCGCGCCGCACCTGGTGAAACCCGTGCCGTTCCTGTACCCCTTGCAGCACAAGGGCTGGGAGCGGTTCTATGCCGGCTCGGGCGTCGCGCTGTACGACGCCATGTCGGTGTCCAGCGGACACGGGCGGGGCCTGCCCGTCCACCGGCACCTGTCGCGCGGCCGGGCCCTGCGGGTCGCCCCCTGCCTGCGCAAGGACGCCCTGGTGGGGGCCCTGCAGTACTACGACGCCCAGATGGACGACGCGCGCTATGTCACCACCCTGGTGCGGACGGCCGCGGCGTACGGGGCGCACTGCGCCAACCGGGCCCGGGTGATCGGCTTCCTGCGGGAGGGCGAGCGGGTCGTCGGCGCCCGGGTGCAGGATGTGGAGGGCGGCGGTGAGTACGAGATCCGCGCCAAACAGATCGTCAATGCGACCGGGGTGTGGACGGACGACACGCAGGCGCTGATCGGCGAGCGCGGGCAGTTCCACGTCCGAGCCTCCAAAGGCATCCACCTGGTGGTGCCCAAGGACCGCATCCACTCCACCAGCGGCCTCATCCTGCGCACCGAGAAGTCCGTGCTGTTTGTCATTCCGTGGGGCCGCCACTGGATCATCGGGACCACGGACACCGACTGGGACCTGGACAAGGCGCATCCGGCGGCGTCCAGCGCGGACATCGACTACCTGCTGGAGCACGTGAACTCGGTGCTCGCGGTGCCGCTCACCCGGGACGACGTCCAGGGTGTGTACGCGGGGCTGAGGCCACTGCTGGCCGGCGAGTCGGACGCCACCAGCAAGCTCTCCCGGGAGCACACCGTGGCACATCCGGTGCCCGGGCTGGTGGTCGTGGCGGGTGGCAAGTACACCACGTACCGGGTGATGGCCAAGGATGCGGTGGACGAGGCGGTGCACGGCCTGGACCAGCGGGTCGCCCCGTGCGTCACCGAGGACATTCCGCTGGTCGGAGCCGAGGGGTACCGGGCGCTGTGGAACTCCCGGGCCAGGATCGCCGCCCGGACGGGCCTTCATGTGGTGCGGGTCGAGCACCTGTTGAACCGGTACGGCTCGCTGACCGAGCAGCTTCTCGACCTGGTCGAAAAGGATCCGGGGCTCGGCGACCCGCTGTCCGCGGCGGACGACTACCTGCGGGCCGAGATCGTGTACGCGGCCTCGCACGAGGGGGCCCGGCATTTGGACGACGTCCTGACCCGGCGGACCCGCATCTCCATCGAGACCTTCGACCGCGGGACCCGATCGGCGCGGGAGTGCGCGGAGTTGATGGCGCCGGTGCTGGGCTGGGACCGGGAGCAGATCGAGAAAGAGGTCGAGCACTACGAAAAGCGGGTACAGGCGGAGCGGGAGTCGCAGCGTCAGCCCGACGACCAGACGGCGGACGCGGCCAGGCTGGGGGCGCCGGACATCGTCCCGCTGTGAGCCGTGCCAGGTTTCCGGGGTCGGGGGAACCGTAGACCCCCGGCGCCCGTCCGTCCCGGAGTGAGGAACAATGAGGGTCCGGCCGGGGCGGGTTACGTCGGGACCCGGCGGACGCCGGGCCGGCCGGAGCGGGCGGCACGATCGCAGAGGGGACGCATGTCGAAGCCGGAGCACACGCCCTCTGGTTCCGGTGGGGGCGAGGACGACAGCCGCACCCTGGAACCGGATCTCACGCCCTCGGAAGCCACGGAGCCATCCGACGCGCAGCCGGGCCTTACCGAGCCGAGCTCGGCCGAGCCGGACGCTGCCAAGCCGGCCGGCCCGAAGCCGACCGCGGCGAAGCCGGGCCTTGCCAAGCCGGGCTCGACCGAGGGGGACGCTGCCACGTCCGCCTCGGCTGAGCCGGCGTCGGCTGCGCCGGATCCGGCCAAGCCGGCCGGCCCGAAGCCGGGCCTTGCCAAGTCGGGCCCGGCCAAGTCGGCCGCGGCCACGCCGTCGGCGGATGCGCCGGATTCGGCCACGCCGGGCTCGGCCGAGCCGGCCGATGCGGCGCCGGCCTCGGCCGAGCCTGCGGGCCTGAAGCCGGACTTGGCGAAGCCGGCTACGCCGAAGCAGGACGGCGCCAAGCCGGGCTCGGCTGAGTCGGTCGGCGCCAAGCCGGACCTGGCGAAGCAGGCTGTCGCTGCGTCGGACTCGGCGAAGCCGGCGGCTGCGCCGGATTCGGCCGAGCCGGCCGGCGCGAAGTCGGCTGCGGCGAAGCGGGCAACCGCGAAGCCGTCGGCGGATGCGCCGGATTCGGCCACGCCGGACCCGGCCGAGCCCGCGGGCGCGAAGCAGGACTTGGCGAAGCCCGGCGCGGCGAAGCGGGGTTCCGTTGTGTCCGACTCGGCCACGCCGGGGTCCGCGGAGTCGGGCAGGAAGGGTGCCGGCAGGTCGGGGGAGGTCAAGGCCAAGGGGGTGACCGGGGATACCGCCGAGGATGAAGGGCGGTTGCTGGCCCGGCGTTACCGGCTGGACCGGGTGCTCGGCAAGGGCGGCATGGGTACCGTCTGGCGGGCCGTCGACGAGACCCTGGGCCGCACCGTGGCCGTCAAGGAGCTGCGGTTCAGCTCCGGGGTGGACGAGGACGAGAAGCGCCGCCTGATCACCCGGACCCTGCGCGAGGCGAAGGCCATCGCCCGGATCCGCAGCGGCGGCGCCGTCACCGTCTTCGACGTGGTCGACGAGGACGGCCGCCCCTGGATCGTCATGGAGCTCATCGAGGGCTCCTCGCTCGCCGAGTTCATCCGCGACCGCGGCACGCTGACCCCGCGCCGGGCCGCCGAGGTCGGCCTCGCCGTGCTCGACGTACTGAAGGCCGCGCACGGCGAAGGCATCCTCCACCGTGATGTGAAGCCCTCCAACGTCCTCATCTCCGACAACGGCCGGGTGGTCCTGACCGACTTCGGCATCGCGCAGGTCGAGGGCGACCCCTCGGTCACCTCCACCGGCATGCTGGTCGGCGCTCCGTCCTACATCTCGCCCGAGCGCGCCCGCGGGCAGAAGCCGGGCCCGCCCGCCGACATGTGGTCCCTGGGCGGCCTGCTGTACGCGGCGGTCGAAGGCGTCCCCCCGTACGACAAGGGATCGGCCCTCGCCACCCTCACCGCGGTGATGACCGAGCCGGTCGATCCGCCCAAGAACGCCGGTCCGCTGACGGACGTCATCTACGGCCTGCTGGTCAGGGACCCGGCCCGGCGGCTCGACGACGCCGGGGCGCGGGCCCTGCTGACCGCGGTGATCAACGCGCCGGAGGAGGCTCCGGCGGAGGCCCCGGCCGACGAGACCCGGGTCATCTCGCTGTCCGCGGCCAAGGAAGCGGCGGAGCAGGCCGCGGCCGACAAGGCAGCCGAGAAGGCGGCGGAGAAAGCCGCCGCCAAGGCCGCCGCGAAGCGGGAGCGGGAGCAGCGCGAGCGGGCCCGGGAGGCCCTGAAGGCGGCGCGCAAGGCGGCTGCGGCGGCTGCCGCGGTGTCGGCGGCGAGCGCCGCGGAGGCTCCGGCAGCGGCCAAGAAGTCCGCCTCCGAAGCCGCCACTCCGGCCGGATCCGCGAACCCGCCCGCACCGCGCAGGGCTTCGGTCGTGGCCCCGCTGACGGACGTGATGAACCGCCGCACGATCGCGCTCGCGATAGCCGCCGTGGTCGTAGTCCTCGCCGTGGTCGGCTCGCTGGTGGTCTGGGCCTTCGGCGACGACGAGGACAAGGGCGGCAAGGGCACCGCCAAGGGCGGCACCCCGGGTACCAAGGTGTCCGGCACGCCGACCCCCGGTGGTGGTTCGGGCGGCGACGCCAAGGGTGGCAGCACCCCGGCTCCCGGCCAGAGCCCCGGCCAGAGCCCCGGTCAGGGCTCGGGAGACCAGGGCTCCGGGGCGGGTACCGGGTCCGGTTCGGGATCGGGTTCCGGTACGGGCGACTCCGCCGGCAGCTCGGGAACGACCCCCGGCGGCCCGGGCGGGACGGGCACCAGCGGCCTGCCGGCCGGGTACAAGACCGTCACGGACGCCGAGTTCCACTTCGCCATCGCCATGCCGGAGTACTTCCAGCGCACCGGCACGGCGGGAAGGAAGTCCGGCGCCATATTCAGCAGGGACGGCGGATTCCCGCGCCTGCAGGTCGACTTCAACAACAGCCCGAAGGACGACGCCCGGCTGGCCTGGCAGCTTGCGCAGGGCAGCGTGGCCGGCAGCAGCGAGGGCTACCGCGTGATCGACATCAAGAAGACCGAGTACCGCGGCTATCCGACCGTCGCGGACTGGGAGTTCGAGCGCGTCCAGGGCGGGGTGAAGGTGCGGGTGCTGAACCGCGGCTTCAAGGTGGACGCCAAGCACGGCTACGCCATCATGATCAGCTGTGCCGCGGACCAGTGGGACGGCGAGGAGTGCACGAAGCTGCGGAGCACCGCCTTCGACACTTTCCAGCCGGTGGACTGATGCCGGCTCCCGGCCGGGATCGCCCGGCCGGGGCCGACCTCGCCAGGTCCGGGACGCGGGCGGGGTGTGCGACGTATCGTGTCAGCGGGGTCATGGGGGAACATGCCCCGGTCACAGGTGGATTCGGCTCGGGGGAGGCGAAGTGGAGGACTACGCGGGGCGCATCCTGGCCGACCGCTACCGTCTGCCGCTGCCGCCGTCCGATGCGTACGAACTGATCGAGACCCGCGCCTTCGACACCCGCAGCGGGCAGGAAGTGCTGATCCGGCAGGTGCCGTTGCCGGAGGTCGTGGACGCGGAACTGCTGGACGGCGGTCGGCCCGCCCCGGCCGGCCGGGCCGCGGCCGGACTCGGGGAACTCCCGGCGGTCCGACGTGCCATCGAGGCGGCGCAGGCGGCGGCCCGGATCCCGGACCATCCGCGGCTGGACCAGGTCTTCGACGTCTTTGCCGAGGACGGCTCGCTCTGGATCGTCAGCGAACTGGTCCCGGCGCGCCCGCTGGCGGCACTGATCGCGGAAGAACCGCTGAGCCCGTACCGGGCCGCGGAAGTCGCCTCGGACGTGCTGACCGCGCTGCGCGTCCTGCATGCGCACGGCTGGACCCACCGCAACATCACGGTGCGCACGGTGTTGATATGCGATGACGGCCGGGTGGTCCTGACCGGTCTGGCCGCGGGTGCCGCCGAAGAGGCGCTCTGCGGCTACGACCCGGTCCCCGCCCCGGATCTGCCCGCAGCACCCCTGAGCGATCAGGCCGAAACGCCCTGGCCGGCGCCCGAAGTTCCCCGTCCTGCCGAGAGCTCGGTACCAGCCGTGCCGGTCGTACCGGCCGTGCCGACGGCCGACCTGCCGCGCCCGGAGCCGGACCCCGAACAGGGGCCCGCGTACGCCGACCGGATCACCCCGGGGCAGCGGGCCGAGGACCGGCCCGACTTGAAGGCAGCCGCGCGCGCCGGGGCCGTCGCGGCCTACCGGGCCGGGGCACAGGCCGCGGCGCGGGTCACCGAGGAGCGCCGGGCGACCACCCCCGACCGGCAGCCGGAGCCGCGGCTGCAGGGCTCGAAGGTGCCGCAGGGGTACTCGTACCCGTACGGCGGCGGACCGGAAGCCGCGAGCGGGAGCTGGCACGGAGCCACCCCGCGCCGTGCCGCGCTCCCGGCCGCCCCGGAACCGGACCTGGAGACCGAGACCGAGGGCGGGCCCGAAGCCGCGCCCGAGACGGCGCAGCCGGCACAGCCGGCACCGATCGGGGTGCCCCCCGTTCCGTACGCCCGGCCCGCCGCCGCCCTGCCCGCGCAGCTCGCCCTCCCGCAGGGCTACCGGCAGGCCGAGGACCGGGCCGAGGACCGGGCCCAGGACCGGGCCGAACAGCAGCCGTACATGCCGGCACCGGTCATTGCCCAGGCCCCCGCCCAGGCCCCGGATCCGGTACCGGTCCCCGCCCCCGCCCCCGCGCGGTCCGGCTGGGGTGCCGAGGCCGGGCCCGGCCGCGGGCTGGCGGCCGAGCGGGCCCGGCAGACCCGGATCGCCGTGGTCGGGGCCGTCACCGAGCGGTGGGCCCCGGAGCAGGCCCGCCCCGTGCACGGCACCTGGCAGCTGGCCGCCCCCGTCGGGCCGGCCACCGACCTGTGGGCGCTCGGCGCCCTCCTCTACCGCTCCGTACAGGGGCACGCCCCCTACCCCGAAGAAAGCGCCGCCGAGCTGGTCGAGATGGTGTGCGCGGAGCCGCCCGCCTTCGCCGAGGAATGCGGGCCGCTGCGCCCGGTGGTCGAGTCCCTGCTGCGCCAGGACCCCACCGAGCGCCCCGAGTTTGAGGAGCTGCGCGGCTGGCTGCGGTCGCTCGTCCGGTCGGCTCCGGAGCCGGAGGGCGAGGACCACCCGGTGCCGCTGGCCGCCACCGATCCCGCACGGCTGCCCGTCGTACGGCGCCGGGGCGAGCTGCACCACGGGCGGCACCGCCAGGAGAGCGGGTCGCGCCGCCCCCGCAGCGCGCGCTCGCTCGGGCGGAACCTGCTGCTCGGGATCCTGCTCGCGCTCGCGGCCCTGGTCGCCTTCGCCATGTTCTTCCTGCCCAAGGCGGACCAGGACCCGGCCGGCAACCCCGGGCCCGCCGCCACGCCCACCACCCCCGGGCCGGGCGGTGGTTCGGGCGGCAGCGGGGGCAGCAGTGCCGCGCCGCAGGCCTCCACCGGACCCGAGACCAAGCCCTCCCCGGACACCGGCACCGGTACCGGTACCGGTACCAACACGGGCACCGGCACCGGCACCGGCACGCCGCCCGCGGGCAGCGCCTCCGCCCCGCCCGGCTACACCCTCGCCCAGGACCCCGAGGGCTTCGAGGTGTTGGTCCCGGCCGGCTGGGAGCGCACCGCCAAGAACGACGCCGGCCAGGTCCGTTACTCCAACGGCGACTACGAACTGATCGTGGTCCCCGGGCGGGACGCCGTCCAGGGCAACCCGGATCCCCTCGCCTACCAGAAGGACAAGGAGCGTGAGCTGGAGCCCTTCCGGTCCTCCACCTGGGCCACGTCCACCGGCACCCGGCAGACCAGGATCGGCCAGAAACTGACCGCGGAGGGCACCTACACCTGGACCGACGCCACCGGCCGCAGCCTCTACGTCCGCAACCACGTCGCCGCGCTCGCCGGCCGCTACCACGTGGTCATGGTGCTCGGCCCGCAGGACGGCCAGGAGAAGGTGACCGAAGTACACGGAAAGGCCACGGGGAGTTACCGGCTTGGGCGTTGAGCGGCCCGTGACGCCGTCTGATTCCCCGTCACTACGGCAATTGCGTCACAGTGCAGTCTCACCGACCCCGCTTGGTTCCGGCCATACCCGCGGGCTCCGTAATCTGGCGTCCGAAGTGCACAGAGCGGCGAGGTTTCGTGGAACACAGGACAGGCGAGGGCGACGTACTCGCGAACCGGTACCGGCTCGTCGAGCCCATCGGCCGCGGCGGCATGGGCAAGGTCTGGCGGGCGCACGACGAGCTGCTGCACCGGACGGTCGCCGTCAAGGAACTGACCGCCGGTCTGTACGTCGCCGAGGCCGACCGGGCCGTCCTGCACGCCCGCACCCAGAAGGAGGCGCGGGCCGCCGCCCGCATCGCGCACCCGGCCGTGGTCACGGTGCACGACGTGTTCGAGCACGACGACCGGCCGTGGATCGTCATGGAGTTCATCGACGGTCCCTCCCTCGCCGATGCGGCCAAGGCGGCCGGCCGGATCGAGCCCCGTGAGGCGGCCCGGATCGGTCTGCACGTACTGGGTGCCCTGCGCGCCGCGCACGCGGTGGGGGTGCTGCACCGGGATGTGAAGCCGGGCAACGTGCTGCTCGCCAAGGACGGGCGGGTGCTGCTCACCGACTTCGGCATCGCCGCGATCGAGGGGGACACCTCGATCACCCGGACCGGCGAGCTCGTCGGCTCCATCGACTACCTGGCCCCCGAGCGGGTCACCGGCGGGGCTCCGGATCCGGCCTCCGATCTGTGGTCCCTCGGTGCCACCCTCTACACCGCGGTCGAAGCCCGGTCGCCGTTCCGTCGGACCTCGCCGATCTCCAGCCTGGCGGCCGTGGTCAACGACGAGCCTCCGCCGCCGCGCCAGGCGGGCGCCCTGGGGCCGGTCATCACGGCGCTGCTGCTCAAGGACCCGGCCCGGCGGCCCTCGGCCGCCGAGGCGGAGCGGATGCTGATGGAGGCGATGGAGGGCCGGGAGCCGAAGGCGGCGCAGGCGTTCGTCCCGACGCAGTCCTTTGCCGCAGCCGAGCGGGCCGCCGCGCACCCCGGCGGCCCGTCCGGGCCCGCCCCGGACCGCACCACCGGCCGCACCACCGCCCTCGGCACCCGTACCGGCGACGGCACCGCCCGGCTGCCCGAAGCGGCCGATGCCGATGCCGACGCCGGCCCGCCCGCGGCCCAGGGCCGCCCCAAGGGCCGGTTCCGGCGCGGTGTGATCGTGGCCCTGGTGGCCGCGCTGCTCGGCGGCGGCGGTGCCCTCGGAGTGATGAAATACCTCGACGGCGAGGACGAGGGCGACGGACGCCGGACGACGAACGGAGCGACGGCCGGCGGAACGGACACCGGCAAGGGCAACGGCACCGGCAAGGGCACGGGCACCGGCAATGGCACCGGCGGCACCCCCAAGGACAGCAAGCCGACCGCCACCGCCCCCGCCGGCTGGACCCAGGTCAAGGACCCGGCCGGGTTCACCCTCTTCGTTCCGCAGGGCTGGAAGCGCCAGAAGGACGGCGACCACATCGACTACACCCCGGACAACGGAAAGCACCGCATCCGGATCAGCGTCGACCCGACCCCGGACTTCCGGGATCCGTACGCCCACCTGCTCGACCTGGAGAAGCAGGTGAGCGCCCGGTCCGCCTACCAGAAGATCACCCTGCACCCGAATACCTTCCAGGGCCAGACCCAGTCCGCCCTCTGGGAGTTCACCTGGCAGGAGAAGAAGGACTTCCCGGGCCCGCGCCGCGCCATCGACCAGATGTACATCGGCCCGGACGGCAAGGAGTACGCGCTCTTCGCGGCCGGCCCGGCATCGGACTGGTCCAAGACCCGCGAACAGTTCGACACGGCGCTCAGCGGCTGGCAGCCGCCCGCCGCCCCCTGACGGCGCCCTCCGCCCTCAGCCCTCCGCCCGCCGACCCTGCCAGCGATCGCTGGCGGAAAACTCAAATTCCGGTTACCGGCGGGTACCCAAAGGGTTCCCCGGGGAATACGCTCACCCGCATGACGGACTCGCAGGCCCCGGCCACCGCCCCCGCCACCCCGGCCACCCCCGAATTCACCAATCCGGCCGCCGCCGCCCCGGCCGGCGCGCGCACCGCAGCCGACGTGGTGACCCCCGACCTGGTCGCCCGGCTGACCCGCGGGGTGATCGGCTCCGGCCGCACCGCCAACCACACCCCCTTCACCGGGGCGAAGCTGGCCGACCTCCCCGAGGCCACCCCCGAGGACGTCGCCACCGCCTTCGAGCGGGCCCGCACCGCCCAGGCCGCCTGGGCCGCCGTGCCGGTCCGCGCGCGGGCCGCCGTCCTGCTCCGCTTCCACGACCTGGTGCTCGCCCGGCAGGCCGAGGTCCTGGACCTGATCCAGCTGGAGACCGGCAAGGCCCGGCTGCACGCCCACGAAGAGGTCCAGGCCGTCGCCGTCGCGGCCCGCCACTACGGACGCAAGGCCCCCGCCTACCTGCGCCCCAAGCGGCACGCCGGCGCGATGCCCACCCTCACCAAGGTCACCGAGCTGCGCCAGCCGCGCGGGGTGGTCGGGCAGATCGCCCCCTGGAACTACCCGCTGGAGCTGTCCGTCGGCGACGCGCTGCCCGCCTTCGTCTCCGGCAACGCGGTGGTCATGAAGCCCGACACCGAGACCGCGCTGACCGCCCTGTGGGCCCGCGACCTGCTGATCGAGGCCGGGCTGCCCGCCGAGGTCTTCCAGGTGGTCCTCGGCGACGGACCGGTGGTCGGCCCCGAGGTGGTCCGGCACGCCGACTACGTCTCCTTCACCGGCTCCACCCGCACCGGCCGCGAGGTCGCCCAGGGCGCCGCGGCCCGCCTGGTCGGGGTCTCCCTGGAACTCGGCGGCAAGAACGCCATGCTCGTGCTGCACGACGCCGACATCGAGAAGGCCGCCCAGGGCGCCGTCCGGGCCTGCTTCTCCTCCGCCGGCCAGCTCTGCATCTCCATCGAGCGGCTGTACGTCCACGCCTCGATCGCCGACGCCTTCGTCGAGCGGTTCGCCGCCCGCACCAAAGCCATGCGGCTCGGCGCGGCGCTCGCCTACGGCGCGGACATGGGCTCGCTGGTCGGCGAGCGTCAGCTGGAGACCGTACAGCGGCACGTCGAGGAGGCCGTGGCCAAGGGCGCGACCCTGGTCGCCGGCGGGGTCGCCCGCCCCGACATCGGCCCGCTCTTCTACGAGCCCACCATCCTCGACGGGGTGGAGGCGCCGATGGCGGTGTGTGCCGAGGAGACCTTCGGCCCGGTCGTCTCCGTCTACCGGTTCACCGACGAGGACGAGGTCATCGCGCAGGCCAACGCCACCCCCTACGGCCTCAACTCCAGCGTCTGGACCAAGGACGCGAAGCGCGGCCACGCCGTCGCCGCCCGGCTGCGCACCGGCACCGTCAACATCAACGAGGGCTACGCGCCCGCCTACGGCAGCGCCCAGGCGCCCATGGGCGGCATGAAGGACTCCGGCCTCGGCCGCCGGCACGGCTCCGAGGGCATCCTCAAGTACACCGAGGCCCAGACGATCGCCCATCAGCGACTCCTCCCGATGGCCCCGTCGCTGGGCATGGACGACGACAAGTACGCCGCGTTCATGACCCGCAGCCTCAAGGTCATGAAGGCCCTTCGCATGCGCTAGGAGGCGCGGCAGTGTCGTTCGACAACGAGTACGACTACGACGTCATCGTCGTCGGATCCGGATTCGGCGGCTCGGTCTCCGCGCTGCGGCTGACCGAGAAGGGCTACCGGGTCGCCGTCCTGGAGGCGGGCCGCAGGTTCACCCGCGAGAGCCTGCCCAGGAACTCCTGGGACCTCCGCAACTACCTGTGGGCGCCCGCCCTCGGGCTGTACGGGATCCAGCGGATCCACCTGCTCGGCAAGGTGATGGTGCTGGCCGGCGCCGGAGTCGGCGGCGGCTCGCTCAACTACGCCAACACCCTCTACGTGCCGCCGCCCGCCTTCTTCCGGGACCGGCAGTGGTCCGCCATCACCAACTGGCAGGAGGAGCTGGCCCCGTACTACGACCAGGCCAAGCGGATGCTGGGGGTCCGGCTCAACCCGACCATGACCCCCTCCGATGTGCACCTCAAGGCCGCCGCCGAGAAGATGGGCGTCGGGGACTCCTTCCACATGGCCCCGGTCGGCGTGTTCTTCGGCGACGGGGACGACGCCGACGGCACCGCCACCGCCCGCCCCGGCGGCGAGGTGCCCGACCCCTACTTCGGGGGCGCCGGACCCGCCCGCAAGGCCTGCACCGAATGCGGCGAGTGCATGACCGGCTGCCGGCACGGCGCGAAGAACACCCTCAACGAGAACTATCTGCACCTCGCCGAGCAGGCCGGCGCCGTCATCCACCCCATGACCACCGTGACCGCCCTCGCCGAGCACCCCGACGGCGGATACCGGGTCCGGACCGTCCCCACTGACAACCGCCGCCGCGGCAAGGTGAAGGTGCTGCGGGCCCGCCGGGTCGTCCTCGCGGCCGGCACGTACGGCACCCAGACCCTGCTGCACACCATGAAGGACCGCGGCGAACTCCCGCGGCTCTCGGCCCGGCTGGGCGATCTGACCCGCACCAACTCCGAGGGCCTGGTCGGCGCGCAGACCGACGACCGCCGCTACCGCAGGCGGCACGGCAAGGACGAGCGGGCCGACTTCACCCGCGGGGTGGCGATCACCTCCTCCGTGCACCCCAACGCGGACACCCACATCGAGCCGGTCCGCTACGGCAAGGGCTCCAACGCCATGGGCTTCCTGACGATCCTCCAGGTCCCCTACGGCAGGCACCGGGTGGCGGCCTGGCTCGCCCGCACCGCCACCCACCCCGTCCAGCTGCTGCGCTCGCTGTCCAACCGGCGCTGGTCCGAGCGGACCATCATCGGCCTGGTGATGCAGTCGCTGGACAACTCCCTGACCACCTACCGCAAGCCGGGCGGCGTGGGGAAGGGCCTGCTCACCGCCCGCCAGGGCCACGGTGCACCCAACCCCACCCAGATCGAGGAAGCCACCTTGGCTGCGACCCTGCTCGCCGAGGAGATAGGCGGTTTCCCCGGCAGCAACGTCGGCGAGCTGATGGGCACCCCGCTCACCGCGCACTTCCTGGGCGGCTGCCCGATCGGCGCCTCCGCGCAGGAGGGCGTGGTCGACCCGTACCACCGGCTGTACGGCCACCCGGGCATCTCGGTGGTGGACGGCTCGGCGGTCTCCGCGAACCTCGGGGTGAACCCGTCGCTGACCATCACCGCGCAGGCGGAGCGGGCCATGTCGTTCTGGCCGAACAAGGGCGAGGCGGATCCGCGGCCGGCCCAGGGTGCGGCGTACGAGCGGCTCGCGGCGGTGGAGCCGGTCTCCCCGGCGGTCCCGAAGGAGGCGTTCGGCGCGCTGCGGCTGCCGTTCCTGGCGGTCCCGGAGGTCCCGCCGAAGCGACAGCCGCAGCCGTAGCCGATACGCCGTACGTCGATACGCCGTTACGCGCGGCCGGTGCGGCGGCGGAACACCACGAACAGCGCGGCTCCGGCCGCGACGATCGCGGCCGAGGCGGCGGCGAACGGCACCACCGAGCTGCCGGTGTTGGCCAGGCCGCCCTGCGGGGTGGTGCTGTTGCCGTTGCCGGTCGCGCTGGCCGCGGGCGTCGGCGTGGACGTCCCGGAGGCCGAGGGCGAGGCCGAGCCCGTGGGCGTCGGGGTCCCGGTGCCCGGGGACTGGCTGGCGCCCGGGCTGGGCGAGGTGCTCGGGGACGGCGAGGTGCCGGCGGTGTTCACCGTGACGGCGGCGGTGTTGTTCGCCGGGTTCCGGTCCCAGGCGGGGAGGCTGTAGCCGTGCTCGTCGCCGAGGACCGTGACCGACCCCTTCGCGCCCGCGACGGCCTTGTCGATCTTCAGCTCGAACGGGAAGCCGACCTTGGCGTTCTCGGAGAGGGAGATCCCGCTCCTGCAGAGGTGGCGGATGCCGCCGTTCGGCAGGTCGCTCCTGGTCTCGCAGGCCGTGGACTTCTTGACGACCGAGACGCCCTCGGGGAGCCGGACGTCGAGGAAGGCCACCGGCGACCCGGAGTCCTCCGGGTTGTCGACCGAGTGGTCGATCCACGCCGGACCGTTGTTACGGAAGCCCAGCCGGGCCTTGACCGTCTCGCCGGGCTTGCCCGCCAGCACCGTCTCGTCGGCGGACAGGTCGGCGGTGTTCGCGACCGAGAGGCGCACCCGGCGGGTGTTGTCCTCGGGGTTCACGTCGGGGTCCGCGGAACGCAGCGCCGCCGCGCGCGGGACGGCCTTGAGCAGCGGGCCGGCGCCCGGGGTGGCCGGAGCGGGCGCGGCGTGGGCCGCGTAGTCCAGGGTCTCCCGGAAGGCGCGGGTGTTGGCCTTGAGACCGATGGCGGTCTCTGAGGACACCTCGTAGGTGACGCCCGGCTGGAAGTCGCCCTCCAGCGTGCAGGACAGGTGGGACTGCTCCGTGGCGGTGCAGTTGCCGTACCGGCCCAAGAGGTCCAGGCCGCGGGAGGCCTGCAGGCTCAGCCGTACGGCCTTGACCGGCTTGGTGCCCTTGTTGGTGAAGGCCGGCCGCAGGGCCTGCTGCTCGCCCACCTCCGGCTTGGTGTCGAGCGGGAGGTCCGCCACGGCGAGGTCGGGGCCGTCGGACACGGTGACCTTGGCGGTGCGCGGGGCGAAGGTAGTGCCGGCCGCCACGCCCGTCACCGTGATCTCGCCGGTCTCGCCGCCCTTGGTCCCCTGGGCCGCCGTGAGGTTCAGGACGGCCACGCCCTCCCGGATCGGGTAGCTCTGCTTCCGCTCGCAGACCACGACCGTGCCGGTGAGGGTGCAGCCCTTGTTCTCGGAACCGGCGGGCAGGGTGGCGTCGGCGATGCCCCGGAGCTTGCTCAGGTCCAGGCGGTAGGTGACGTCGAAGGGGATGTCCTCGGGCGTCTCCGGGACCAGGTAGCTCACGCCGAAGCCGAGCCGGTAGGGCGCCGGGCTGCCGGACTTCGGGTAGGGCTTGAGGAACACCTCCGGCTGGCCGGTCAGGATGTACTGGGGCTCCGCTGCACCGGCCGGCACGGCCGACCCGAGGGCGATCAGGCCGGCCGCAGCCAGCAGGGACAGTTGCTTTCTCATGTCTGGCGAGACCGGCGACCCCGCACCGGAGTTGCACCCTCCGGTATGTGAGGCAGGTCACATCCGAAAGTGGCCGGCCGGCGTGCAACCTTCCGGGTCGACCACCTGTCACTTAGGTGCGATCGGCGGGGACCGCGCTCGGAGGGGGAGCGCGGTCCCGCCCTCGTTCTCGTCCGTTCCCGCCCGCTCCCGTCGGCGTGATCTGGGTCACGCACCGGGTGGGGCAACTCCGTGCCGTGGTCGGAGGTCCACCTCGGCATGAGACCCATCTCCCTGCCGGCCGTGACGGGCCTGCTGGCCCTCGCCCTGGCTGCCCCGGCTCCGGCACACGCGGCAGATCCCGCGTCCGCGGCCGGTCCGGACCTCGCCGTGCACGAGCTGCCGCTGCGCACCACCGGCCTCAAGCCGGGCGACCGCCAGTCGGCGCTCTTCGCCTTCACCAATCGCGGCACCGTCGCCGCGAACGGCGTGCAGCTGGTGGTGAAGGGGACCCGGGGCCTGGAGTTCGTCGAGCGCTACCGGAACTGCCGGACCGTCGCCGGCACCTGGGACGCGGTCACCACCTGCACCTTCCCCGGCAGCTACGAGGCCGGTGCGAGCTACCGGCTGAGCGGGCCGCTCACCCTGCGCGCCGCCGAGCGGGCGCAGGACGAGGAGCTCGTCTACGGCTTCCACCCGGCGCCGGCGACTGCCGCCTTCGGCCAGGAGCCGACCGGCGGGACCACCCTCGGCCTGGCCGCAGCGGCCACCGCAGCCGAACCGGCCACCGCAGCCGCACCCGCGCCCGCAGCCCCGGCCGCGCAGTCCGGCCGGTTCTCCGCGGACGACACCGACCCGGGCAACAACACCCGCCGGGCCCGGCTCCGGGTGGCCAACACCGCCGATTTCGCCGCCGTCGGCGCCACGGTCGCCGGCCGGGTCGGCGATACCGTGCGCGCCGAGGTCGGCTACCGCAACCGCGGCCCCGCCTGGGCCGGATCGCCGGACGCCCCCAAGCCGGTCCCGTACGCCCTGGTCGAGGTGGTCGTCCCGCGGGGCGCCCGGGCCGTGGCGACCCCGCCGGGCTGCACCGAGCTGGGTGCCGTGCGGCCCCCGGGTACGGACCCGAAGGCCCAGGTCTTCCGGTGCGGCAGCCGGACCGCCGTGCGCGAGGACGAGGTGCGGACCTTCGCCTTCACCCTGAAGATCGAGCAGGCGCAGGCGGACTCCGCCGGCCGGGTCTCGGTGGGCCCGTACGAGACCGACGGCAATCCGCTCAGGTCCCACACCACGGACCCGAAGGGGGACAACAACACCTCCGCGCTGGTCCTGCACTCCGGCACCGGACCCGGTTCACCGGGGCCGTCCACCGGCCCGAGCACGAGCCCGTCCGCGCACCCGTCCACAACCCCGTCCAAGCCGACAGCGAGTACGGGTCCGACGACCGGTACGGGCACTCCCGCCCCGAGCGCGTCGGCGAGCAGTGCCGCCCCCGCCCCCGCCCCGACCGCAACGGGCGGCGGACTCGCCGCCACCGGCTCCGGCGCGGGCCTGCTGGCCCTGGTGGCAGCCCTGGCGGTGGCCTGCGGCCTTGCGCTCCACCGTGCCGTACGGCGTACGGGACGCTGACCGAGAAGACAGAACGGCCGGCCTCGGGCGTCCCCGAGACCGGCCGTCCTTCATGGGTGACCGGGCCGCTGTCCCCTGCCGTCCGGTCACGCGCCGGAACGAGGTCCCACGACGCACGCTCCACGGGCCGTACGTCTCATCGCTCCGGCGGAGCCACGCGTGACACCCTCACCAACGAAGGCCGCCGGGGGCGGTCACGGCCCGGACGGGTGACGAACAGGCGCCCAGGTCAGACCCGGCCGCGGCACAGCTCCAGCACGGTCATGGCCAGCGAGGTGCCGGGCTTGCCGAGCGCGTCGCTCCAGTGCTGGAGCACCTCCATCTCGCGTGAGAGGTGCACCCGGCGCCCGCCGGAGGAGATCCGGGCCTCCTGGATGACCGCCGAGACGGCCATCCGCTCCTGGATCAGTCCGATGATCCGGTCGTCGATGGCGTCGATCCGCTCGCGGGAGTCGGCGATCAGCTGCTCGGGGGCGATGGCGGCGGTGGCGGCGGTGGCAGTGGTCATGGTTTCTCCTGAAGGTGTGTGCCGACAGGAGCGGAAACGCAGAGCGCCCCGGTCCTGTCGGACCGGGGCGCTCTGGGAAGTCAGCGGCTCAAGCGAGCATCACGCGGACCCATGGCGACCGGACCGGCCGGTGCCATAGGTAAAGAGGAAGCTCAGCTGCTTGCGCATGGGAGGAATTATGACCGTCCGTCCCGCCCCGGGCCAACCAGGTTCGGATGGTGAGACGAAGACGGCCCTGCCTCCCCCGTTAGAATCGACAACACACACCCTCTTTCCGCCGGAAGGCCGCCCCGTGCCAGTAGCACCCACCGCCGCACCGGACGTCGTCCTCGTTGTCGACTTCGGCGCGCAGTATGCCCAGCTCATCGCCCGCCGCGTCCGTGAGGCCCGGGTCTACAGCGAGATCGTGCCCAGCACGATGCCCGTCGCCGAGATGCTGGCGAAGAACCCCAAGGCGATCATCCTCTCCGGCGGCCCGTCCTCCGTGTACGAAGAGGGCGCCCCGCAGCTCGACCGCTCCCTCTTCGAGGCCGGGATCCCCGTCTTCGGCATGTGCTACGGCTTCCAGCTGATGGCGACCACCCTCGGCGGCACCGTCGACAACACGGGCGCCCGCGAGTACGGCCGCACCCAGCTGGCGGTCAGCAAGCCCGGCTCCACCCTCTTCGAGGGCACCCCCGAGCACCAGTCGGTGTGGATGTCGCACGGCGACGCCTGCTCCGCCGCCCCCGAGGGCTTCACCGTCACCGCCTCGACGAACGTCGTGCCGGTCGCCGCCTTCGAGAACGACGAGAAGAAGCTGTACGGGGTCCAGTACCACCCCGAGGTCATGCACTCCACGCACGGCCAGCAGATCCTCGAGCACTTCCTCTACCGGGGTGCCGGCCTGGCCCCGAGCTGGACCACCGGCTCCATCGTCGAGGAGCAGATCGCGGCCATCCGCGAGCAGGTCGGCGACAAGCGCGCCATCTGCGGCCTGTCCGGCGGCGTGGACTCCGCGGTCGCCGCGGCCCTGGTCCAGAAGGCCATCGGCAACCAGCTGACCTGCGTGTACGTCGACCACGGCCTGATGCGCAAGGGCGAGACCGAGCAGGTCGAGAAGGACTTCGTCGCCGCGACCGGAGTGCAGCTGAAGGTCGTGGATGCGCAGGAGCGCTTCCTGGCCGCCCTCGCCGGGGTCTCCGACCCCGAGGAGAAGCGGAAGATCATCGGCCGCGAGTTCATCCGGGTCTTCGAGCAGGCCCAGGCCGAGATCATCGCCGAGGCCCCGGACGAGACCCCGGTCGAGTTCCTGGTCCAGGGCACCCTCTACCCGGACATCGTCGAGTCCGGCGGCGGCACCGGCACCGCGAACATCAAGTCGCACCACAACGTCGGCGGCCTGCCCGAGGACCTGGAGTTCCAGCTCGTCGAGCCGCTGCGCCAGCTGTTCAAGGACGAGGTCCGGATGGTCGGCCAGGAGCTCGGCCTGCCGGACGAGATCGTCCAGCGCCAGCCGTTCCCCGGCCCGGGCCTCGGCATCCGGATCGTCGGCGAGGTCACCAGGGAGCGCCTGGACCTGCTCCGCGAGGCCGACGCCATCGCCCGCCACGAGCTCACCGCGGCCGGTCTCGACCGCGAGATCTGGCAGTGCCCGGTGGTCCTGCTCGCGGACGTCCGCAGTGTCGGCGTCCAGGGCGACGGCCGCACATACGGCCACCCGATCGTGCTGCGCCCGGTCTCCTCCGAGGACGCGATGACCGCGGACTGGACCCGGATGCCGTACGAGGTGCTGGCGAAGATCTCGACCCGGATCACCAACGAGGTTCCCGATGTGAACCGCGTGGTCCTGGACTGCACCAGCAAGCCCCCGGGCACCATCGAGTGGGAGTAGTCCCCACCCGGACCCGAGACGAAGCCGCCGCTCCCTCCGGAGCGGCGGCTTCGTCGTGTGTCTGGCCACTTCGCGGGGGCGCGGGTACCTTGCGCCGCGACCCGAAGGAGGGGCCATGCCGGACCAGCCAGCACCCGAACCCGTGCCCGTGGAGCGGCTGGGCTTCGACCTGCCGCCCGAGCTCGGCACCGCCGAGCAGGAGCGGGCGCACCGCAAGGAACGGCTTGCCGAGGCGTTGCGGCTGCTGGCGCGGCTTGGCTGGGAGGACGGGGTGGCCGGGCACATCACCGCGCGGGATCCGGAGTTCCCCGACTGCTACTGGGTGAACCCCTTCGGGCGGGCCTTCGGCGGGCTGACCCCCGCCGATCTGCTGCTGGTCGACGGGGACGGGCGGGTGCTCCGGGGCGGGCGCCGGGTCAACGAGCTGGCCTTCGCCGTGCACGCGGCCGTCCACCGGGCGCGCCCCGAGGTGGTGTCCGTGGTCCGGGTGCCGGCCCCGTACGGCCGGGCCCTGGCCGCCCTCGGCGAGCTGCTGGCCCCGATCACCCAGGAAGCCTGCGCCTTCTACGAGGACCACGCCCTGCTGGACGAGTTCACCGCGACCGAGGATCCCGCCCGGATCGGCCGGGCGCTGGGCCCGTACAAGGCGCTGATCCTGCGCAACCGCGGGCTGCTGACGGTCGGAGGCTCGGTGGACGCGGCGGTCTGGTGGACCATCGCGGCGGAGCGGGCCGCGCAGGTGCAGCTGATCGCGCGGGCGGCCGGGAAGCCGGTACCCGTGGACCACCGGGCGGCGGTCGCGACCCGCGAGCGGTTCGGGTCCGATCTGGCGGCCTGGGTGAGCTACCAGCCGCTCCGCGAGCAGGGACACGAGCAGGGGGACACGCCGGTGGCGTCAACATCATGAACGGTTAATCACCTGCTCTGACATCGTGCGCAATCCGGAGCACTGGCGCAGTGGTGCACAATTCGCAGGCATTGCACCGGAGTTCAGTAGCTCAGAGAGGCGGCACGCTCGTGGCTGTCCAAGAGATCCACCGAACCACCCACGGCGGCGGCTGCACCTGCGACGACTGCCCGCACGGGGCGCGCGAGGGCCACCGCCGCGCCGACCAGGCCTTCCGGGAGAAGCGCGACGGGTTCGCCGCCGGACACGGGCTGCCCGCGGCCGTCGCCCGCTCGGCCGGGGCCTCCCGCCAGTGGGTTTCCGACGAGCTGACCGTGTCCGCCCGTACGGTCGCCGAGCGGGGCCGCGAGGCCGGCCATTCCTGGCTGTACCTGCTGTCCCGGCGGGCCGTGCTCACGGTGTGGATCGCCGCCGGGGTGCTGCTGCTGGTCCAGGTCGGCACCGCGCTCGGCACCGGCTGGTCCACCGCCCGGACCGCCGGGCTGCTGGCCGCGCTGCTGCTGGCCGGGCTCCTCACGGTGGCGGCCCGGGCGCAGACCCTCCGCGGCGGCCTGCTGGCCCCGCTGGTCGGCGAGGACAACCGGCTGTCCACCTCCAAGGCGGTGCCCTGCGCCTGGCTGCTGCTGACCGCCTTCGCCGCGCTGCTGCCGGCGCTGCGGCTGGCCGCCTCCGGGCCGGGGGCGGAGCGGGACGCCCTCTACGCGGGTCTGGAACTGTGGCGGGCGGTGCCGCTGCTGGCCGTGGTGGCATTGACCTCCGGGGTGGCGGTGCTGGTCCGCCGGGTGGTCTCGTTGCGGATCCTCGCGCAGCGGCTCCAGAAGCTGCCGGCGGACCGGCCGCGCGGGGCGGACCTGCTGACCGACGACTCGGGGCGGGGCAGCTTCCCGGACGCCCAGTACGTGCTGGTGTCCACGGTGGTGCTGGCCTATGCGGCGGTGTCGCTGGCCCGGTTCCCGGACCGGCTGCCGCGGCTGCCCTGGGCGCTGACCCTGCTGGTCGCCCTGTCGGCCGCCGTCTATCTGGCCGCCAAGTACGCGGAGGGCAGCCGTCCGCTGGTGCTGTCGGTGGTCCGGATCCGGGAGCCGGGGGACCTGGACGCGGCGGTCCGGACCGGGGACGACATCGAGATCCGCGGGGTGGGTTTCGTGCCGCCCGGGGCGCACACCCCGGAGATGCTGGCGCGGCTGGTGGTGCGGATCGGGGCGGTGCATGTGCATGTGCCGCTGGTGCCGGTCGCGGGCGGGTTCACCAACCCCTCGGACACCGTGCTGGTGGTCCCGGTGCCGGCCGAGGTGGAACCCGGGCGCACCGACATCCAGGTGGTGACGGCTGCCGGGGTGGAGTCCAACCGTTGCGTCGTCGACGTGGCCGACTGACCGGTATCGGGGTAGACATGGGGGCGTGACCCAGACATCCGAACGGACCTCCGAACCCCTGCCGCATTCCGGGTCGCGGCGCGCCGCCCTGTGGTCGCGGCTCGCTGCCCTGCGGGAGACCGTCGCCCCGTACGCCCTGCTGCCGCTGCGCCTGTTCCTCGGCGTGACCTTCGTCTACGCCGGGTTGGACAAGCTGTTCGACCCCGCCTTCCTCTCCGCCGACCCGGAGCTCCAGGGCTCGATCGCCTTCCAGATGACCAATATCCGGGACCTGTCGGCGATCCCGTCCCTGGTGGACCTCGGGCTCGAGGCGCCGGTGGCCGTCGGTGCGGCCATGGCCGTCGGTGAGCTGCTGGTGGGTCTGGGCACCCTCGCCGGGCTGTTCGCCCGGGTCGCGGCCCTCGGCGGGGCGCTGATCTCGCTCAGCCTGTGGCTCACCATGAGCTGGCAGGCCTCCCCGTACTACTACGGAAACGACCTGCCGTACCTGATGGCGTGGCTGCCGCTGGTGCTGGCGGGGGCGGCCTACTGGTCGCTGGACGCGCTGATCCGGTCGCGCTGGTCCCGGCGTACGGCATAGGTGATCAGGCCCAGCAGGGCGGCCAGGGACAGCCCGCCCATGGCCATCGGGACGATCACCCACCAGGCCAGGTCGGCCTCGCCGGTCGCGTCGAGCAGGTAGAGCACGCCCGCCACCAGCAGGACCAGGCCCGCGAGGAGCCGGCCGGGCTGGAACTCATGCCGCCGCACGGGCCACCTCCACCTGTCCCACACCCGCGGTCAGGTGCAGTTCGATCGTCCCGCCGGCCTCGGTGCCGGCGGCGGGCGGCAGGGTCGCCGTCCGCTTCTGGTTGCGTACGCCCTCGATGTGGTCGGGCCGGTCGCCGGGCAGCTGTACGTCGCCCACCCGGACCCGGATGTCGGCCTCGGCGGTGACCTCGCGGGGCAGGATCACCTTGAGCCGGCCGGCGTCGATGGCGGCGGTGACGGCGAGGGTGCTGCCCTTGGCCACGTCCAGCCGGCTGAGGTCCAGGGTGGCGAGGCCAGTGCCGGCCTCATAGGACGGCTTGACCTCGGCGACGGCGGCCGGCCGCCAGTCGACCCGCCGGAAGTCGGTGCCGATGTCCCGGGGCAGCACGGCCGCCCCGGCCAGCAGGCCGGCGGTGAGGACGCTGAGGAGGACGGTGCCGAAGCCGGTACGGCCACGGAAGGCGCTGACCGCGAGGCCCAGGCCGAACACGGCGAGGGCGCAGGCCAGACCGACCTGGAGGGCATGGCCCAGCGGATTGCCGTGCCAGGTGGCGGCGGTGCCGACGAGGGCGCCGAGCAGCGCGAGCACGAAGACCCGGCCGCCGATGCCGCCGCGCGGCGGCCGGTTCCCGGAGGTGGGGTCCGGTCCGGGGCCCTTCGGTGCGGACGGGTCGCCGGGGTCACCCGGCACGGCGGCGGCCCCGTCGGGGCCCCACAGGTAACCGGTGCCCGGGGCCCCGTCCTTGACCAGCGGGTCCTTCCACCAGGAAGGGGCTCCGGGGGTGGGCGGGGCCTGGGTCTCCGGCGGGGCCTCGGCCCGCGGGTGGGCCGGCTCGGCCTGGGCGGCGGGCACCGACCGGCGGCGGTGCGACCAGTAGGCGGCACCGGCCACGGCCAGGATCACCAGGACCGAGAAACCGCCCACGCCGCCGTTGTCCAGCAGCGACAGGAACACCGCGCAGCCGACCAGCGCGGCCAGCACCGCGGCCAGGGTGCCGCCCTCGATCCGGCCGGTGAGCAGCTTCTTGGCCTCGTTGTCCTCCTCGCCGTCCAGGGGCAGCAGCAGCCAGGCGAAGCCGTAGAAGATCAGACCGACGCCGCCGGTGACCGCGAGGACACCGAGCACGATCCGGAAGATCACCGGGTCCAGGTCGAAGTACCGGCCCAGGCCGCCGCAGACGCCCGCGAGCACCTTGTCGCGCTTGCTGCGGCGCAGCGGCGGGCGGTCGGCCGGGACGGCGGCCGGCTCGCCGGCCGAAGCGGCCGGACCGGCCGGTTCGGCCGGCGGGGACTCGTGCACATCGGTCATGCCTCCATGGTGACGGCCGCCCCGACCCGCCGGTATCCGGCCCGACCCTGGCGCAACCCTGATAAACCCCCGAGGGCGGCAGAGGGAAAACCGGGGGCTGCCCCGATGTCCCTTGTTCGCCCGCGCGTGTGACCATCGGGAACATGCCAGTGGTCGCCGCTTCCAGTACCCCGCACGCCCCCGATGCCGAGGAGCTGCCGCAGCGCAAGCTCTACCGGAGTGCCGACGGGCGGATGCTGGGCGGTGTCGCGCGCGGTCTCGCCGGGCACCTCGGGCTGCCCGTGCTCTGGGTCCGGCTCGCCTTCCTCGGCATGCTCATGTTCGGCGAGGGGCTGGGGGTGCTGCTCTACGCCGCGTTCTGGGTTTTCGTACCGCTGGGAGTCGGCGGCAAGCCGACCGGCCGCTCGCTCTTCGAGACCCTGCCGGACGGCCGCCGCCGGCTCCGCACCCCCGACAAGGGGCAGATCGTCGCCCTGGTCGTGCTGGCCGTCGGGGTGGCCCTGTTCATCACCAAGGTGCAGGCCGGCGGCGAGTCCGGCCGCTATCTGTGGCCCACCCTGCTGGTCGGGGCCGGCGTGGTCCTGGTGTGGCGGCAGGCCGACAACGCCCGCCGCGCGCACTGGACGGCCGCCGCCGGCCGGCACGGCCGGCTGCTCCAGGTGGGCCGGGCGCTGGCCGGAGTCGCGCTGGTGGGCGTCGGGCTCACCGTGTTCATCGTCGTACGGGGCTCCGCCGCACAGCTCGGCAACGTCCTCACCGCTACCCTCGCCGTCCTCGTCGGCATCGCCCTGCTGGCCGGGCCCTGGCTGATCCGGATGACCCAGGACCTCTCCGAGGAGCGGCTGATGCGCATCCGGGCCCAGGAGCGGGCCGAGGTCGCCGCCCACGTCCACGACTCGGTGCTGCACACGCTCACCCTGATCCAGCGCAATGCGGAGGACGTCGGCGAGGTCCGGCGGCTGGCCCGGGCGCAGGAACGCGAGCTGCGGAACTGGCTGTACAAGCCGGAGGGCACCGGCAAGGACGAGGCGGAGGAGCCGGACACGCTGGCCGAGGCCGTCAAGAAGACCGCGGCCGAGGTGGAGGACCACCACGGGGTCCCCATCGAGGTCGTGGTCGTCGGCGACTGCCCGCTGGACGACCGGCTGGGCGCACAGCTCCAGGCGGCGCGCGAGGCAATGGTGAACGCCGCCAAGTACGGTGGCGAGGGCGGGCCCGTGCAGGTCTACGCGGAGGTGGAGGGGCGGACGGTGTTCGTGTCCGTACGGGACCGGGGGCCGGGCTTCGACATCGACGCGGTACCCGACGACCGGATGGGCGTACGAGAATCGATCATCGGCCGGATGCAGCGCAACGGCGGGACCGCCCGGCTGCGGTCCGCGGCCGGCGGGGGCACGGAAGTCGAGCTGGAGATGGAGAGGGCGGCGAGCACGCAATGACCGAGGAGAACAATCGGGGCCGGCACGTCCGGGTGGTGCTCGTCGACGACCACCGGATGTTCCGTACGGGCGTCCAGGCGGAGATCGGCGAGACGGAGCGCACCGGGGTCGAGGTGGTCGGCGAGGCCGCCGACGTGGACCAGGCGGTCACCGTCATCACGGCCACCCGCCCCGAGGTGGTGCTGCTGGACGTGCACCTGCCGGGCGGCGGCGGGGTCGAGGTGCTGCGGCGCTGCGCCCCGCTGATGGCGGCGGCGGAGAATCCGGTGCGGTTCCTGGCCCTGTCGGTGTCGGACGCGGCCGAGGACGTCATCGGGGTGATCCGGGGCGGCGCCCGCGGCTACGTCACCAAGACGATCACGGGCGCCGACCTGGTCGACTCGGTCTTCCGGGTGCAGGAGGGCGACGCGGTGTTCTCGCCGCGGCTGGCGGGCTTCGTGCTGGACGCCTTCGCCTCCACCGACGCGCCGCCGGTGGACGAGGACATGGACCGGCTGACCCAGCGGGAGCGGGAGGTGCTGCGGCTGATCGCCCGCGGGTACGCGTACAAGGAGATCGCCAAGCAGCTGTTCATCTCGGTGAAGACGGTCGAATCGCATGTCTCGGCGGTGCTGCGCAAGCTCCAGCTGTCGAACCGGCACGAGCTGACCAGGTGGGCGACGGCACGCCGGCTGGTGTAACCGATGTGACCGATACCGCAAAATAACGGGGCAACCGGGACGGGTTGCGCACCCCTCTAGGGATGCGTGATGAGCCTGACCGGGACCCCGCTCTACGCGACGGTCTCGCTGTGGCTCTCCGGCGCCCCGAAGGACGGCTACGAGTCCGCCCGGGCCCTGGCCCGGGCGGCATACCCGCCGACGCTGGTCCACGCAGCACAGGTGGCCGGCGGCCACAACATCGAATCCTGGGTCCGCCAGCTCCCGCAGACCTTCACCTGGCTGGGCACGCGGCTGAAGGCGGCCTGAGGGGGCGGCGCGCGGTCAGGCCGGGCGGCTGGCGCCGGACCAGGGCATGGAGTCCACCGGGGCGATGCGCACCGTGGAGCCCGGGCGGGGGGCGTGGATCATCTTGCCGTCGCCGATGTAGAGCCCGACATGGCTGACCCCGGAGTAGAAGAAGACCAGGTCGCCGGGGGCCAGCCCGCTCTTGGTGATCCGCTGCCCGGCGTTGATCTGGGTGTAGGTGGTGCGCGGCAGGGAGACCCCCGCGGAGCGCCAGGCGGCCTGGGTGAGGCCAGAGCAGTCGAAGGAGCCGGGGCCGGTGGCGCCCCAGACGTACGGCTTGCCGATCGCCGCGTACGCGAAGGCGACGGCGCGGGCTGCGCGGGAGCTGCCGGCCTGCGGGCGGGCCGGTGCCGGCGCCCGGCGGGCGGCGGTGGCGGTACCGGCCTTGGCCGCGGCGGCGGCTGGTGCGGTCGTGGCGGGCGCGGCCGGCGAGGCGGGTGCGGTCGCGGGGCCGGAGTGGGCGTGCCGGGCCTCGTACGCAGCCCGCTCCTCGGCGGTCAGCCGGGCCAGCAGCCGCTTGGCGGCCTCCAGCTTGGACTCCACCGTCTGCTTGTGGCGGGCCAGCTCGGCCTGCCGCCCGCGCAGCTCGGCCAGCCGCCCGGCGGCCTGCGCGCGCAGGGTGCCGACCTCGTCGAGCTGCCGGCGTACGGAAGCGATCTCGGCGGCCTTGCGGTCGCCGGTCCGTTCCAGCATGGCCGCCCGGTCGAGGTACTCCTGCGGGCTGTCGGCGAGTACCAGCTGGACGGCCGGCCCGAGCGCCCCGCTGCGGTACTGGGAGGCGGCCAGCGAACCCAGGGCGTTGCGGGCGGTGTTGAGCCGGTCGGTCTTGCGGGCCGTCCGCTCCCGCAGTTCGGTGAGGGACCGCTCGGCCCGGTCGGCCTTCTCCTTCGCCCCGTTGTAGCGCTCGGTCGCGGCCTCGGCCTCCTCGTAGAGGCGGTCCACCTGGCCCTTGACCTGGTCCGGGGAGAGCCGCGGCTCCGCCTGCGAGGTGCCTTCGAACGTGGTGGCGGTGGCAGCGCCCGCGAGGGCGAGGGTGGCGGCCGTCCGGACGGTACCGCCGGAGAGCGGGCGCTGCCTGGGCTTTCGATGACTGGCCACGGGGGCGTCCTTCCGTTCGTCTTGGGGGAGGACGCTAGACCCGGAGGTAACGGGCAGATGACGAGATGGCCCGAACTGATCGGATGTGACCGATTACCGGTTAGTTCCAGAGGACGGCGATAAAGATGTTGAGCACGGTCAGACCGCCCACCGCACCGAACAGCGCCTTGTCCACCTGCTCCTCGTCCCGCTTGACGTAGACCAGCGCGAGGATGACGAACAGGACGGCGAGCTTCACGCCGACCTTGATGTTGTTGACCGCCTGGCCGTCCATCTCGTTGAAGCCGACCAGCAGCACACCGGTGACCAGCATGGTCAGCGCGCCGTGCAGCATCGAGGGCGAGAACCGCGCCGTTCCCGCACCCATGGCCTTCATCTGGGTCAGGAAACCGCCGAGCAGCGAGGCTATGCCGATGATGTGCAGGCCGACGAAAACATTGATGAGTACGTCCATGCCGCGAGCGTACGGGGCCCCCGTCGGCGAGATCCGGCGGGGGCGGCCCGGCTGTCGGCGCGGAGCTCTAGACTCGGAAAGCGATGAGCAGCCTCTTTGACGACAGTTTCCTGGCGGACCTCACCCCCTCCCACGAGGAGCCGCCCCCGCCGCCCGAGGAGTACGCCCCGGAAGCCGGGGCGGACGACCTGTTCGGAGGGCATTTCGACGTGCCCATGAGCGGGGACCGCTACTACCGGGACGGGGCGCCGAAGCCCGTCATCGACCCGGCGACCCTGCTGGACGGGCTGAACGAACAGCAGCGCGCCGCCGTGGTGCACGCGGGCTCGCCGCTGCTCATCGTGGCCGGCGCCGGCTCCGGCAAGACCCGGGTGCTCACCCACCGCATCGGGCACCTGCTGGCCGCCCGCAATGTCCACCCCGGCCAGATCCTCGCGATCACCTTCACCAACAAGGCCGCCGGTGAGATGAAGGAGCGGGTCGAAGGCCTGGTCGGCCCGCGGGCGAACGCGATGTGGGTGTCCACCTTCCACAGCGCCTGCGTCCGGATCCTGCGCCGCGAGTCCAAGCGGCTCGGCTTCACCTCCTCGTTCTCGATCTACGACGCGGCCGACTCCAAGCGCCTGATGGCCCTGGTCTGCCGCGATCTCGACCTCGACCCGAAGCGGTTCCCGCCCAAGTCCTTCAGCGCCAAGATCTCGAACCTGAAGAACGAGCTGATCGACGAGGACGCCTTCGCCGGGCAGGCCGCCGACGGCTTCGAGAAGACCCTCGCCCAGGCCTACGCCATGTACCAGTCGCGGCTGCGCGAGGCCAACGCGCTCGACTTCGACGACATCATCATGACCACGGTGCACCTGCTCCAGGCCTTCCCCGATGTCGCCGAGCACTACCGGCGCCGCTTCCGGCACGTCCTGGTCGACGAGTACCAGGACACCAACCACGCCCAGTACACGCTCGTGCGCGAGCTGGTCGGGCAGGGCTATCCGGACCTGCCGCCGGCCGAGCTGTGCGTGGTGGGCGACGCCGACCAGTCGATCTACGCCTTCCGCGGCGCGACCATCCGCAACATCCTCCAGTTCGAGGAGGACTACAAGGACGCGACGACGATCCTGCTGGAGCAGAACTACCGCTCCACCCAGACGATCCTCTCCGCGGCCAACGCGGTCATCGAGCGCAACGAGAACCGCCGCGCCAAGAACCTGTGGACCGAGGCCGGCTCGGGCGCCGGGATCACCGGGTATGTCGCCGACACCGAACATGACGAGGCGCAGTTCGTCGCCGACGAGATCGACCGGCTGACGGACGCGGGCGACGCCAAGGCCGGCGACGTCGCGATCTTCTACCGCACCAACGCCCAGTCCCGGGTGTTCGAGGAGATCTTCATCCGGGTCGGCCTGCCCTACAAGGTCGTCGGCGGCGTCCGCTTCTACGAGCGCAAGGAGGTCCGGGACGTCCTGGCCTACCTGCGGGTGCTGGCCAACCCGGAGGACAACGTCCCGCTGCGCCGGATCCTCAATGTGCCCAAGCGCGGCATCGGCGAGCGCGCCGAGGCGATGATCGACGCGCTGGCGCTCCGCGAGAAGATCACCTTCCCGCAGGCGCTGCGCCGGGTGGACGAGGCGTACGGCATGGCCGCCCGCTCCACCAACGCGGTCAAGCGGTTCAACGTCCTGATGGAGGAGCTCCGTACGATCGTCGACTCCGGCGCCGGCCCGGCGGTGGTGCTGGAGGCGGTCCTGGAGCGGACGGGATACCTGGCCGAGCTGCAGGCCTCCACCGACCCGCAGGACGAGACGCGGATCGAGAACCTCCAGGAACTTGCCGCCGTGGCGCTCGAGTTCGAGCAGGCCCGCGGCGAGGAGGCGGCCACCCCGGGCACCCTGGCGGAGTTCCTGGAGCAGGTGGCGCTGGTCGCCGACTCCGACCAGATCCCTGACGAGGACACGGAAGGCACCGGCGTCATCACCCTGATGACCCTGCACACCGCCAAGGGCCTGGAGTTCCCGGTGGTCTTCCTGACCGGCATGGAGGACGGGGTCTTCCCGCACATGCGGGCGCTCGGCCAGACCAAGGAACTGGAGGAGGAGCGGCGGCTCGCATACGTCGGCATCACCCGCGCCCGCGAGCGGCTCTACCTGACCCGCTCCAGCATGCGCAGCGCCTGGGGCACCCCCTCCTACAACCCGCCCTCGCGGTTCCTGGAGGAGATCCCCGACCAGTACCTGTCGTGGAAGCGGACCGGACCGGTGCAGAAGCCGGCCGGCCCGATCTCGGGTGCGCGCGGCGCGGGGAAGTCCTCGGCCTCGTCCTCGTCGTCGTCCTCTTTCGGGACCTCGCCGGAGGCGTTCCTGTCCTCCTCGCGGACCAGGTCGGGACCGTCCGGTTTCGCGACCCGCCGGGCCGCCGAGAAGCCGGTGATCTCGCTGACGGTGGGGGACCGGGTCACCCACGACCAGTTCGGCCTGGGCACGGTCATGGAGGTCCGGGGAGCCGGCGCGGACGCGCAGGCCACCATCGACTTCGGAGACGCCAAGCCGAAGCGGCTGCTGCTGCGCTACGCGCCGGTCGAGAAGCTCTGAACCGAACCCGGGGCGGCGGCGGCAGCGGCTGCAGCCGTCCCGGGTTTGTTGATCAGTTCGGGTTGAGGCCGTGGCTGCGGAGCCAGGAGCTGGGGTCGATCGCGGCCCCGCCGCCGGGCCGTACCTCGAAGTGGAGGTGCGGGCCGGTGGAGTTGCCCGAGTTGCCGGAGTACGCGATGACGTCCCCGGCCTTGACCTTGCCGGCCCGGATCTTGGTGCTGCTGAGGTGGCAGTACCAGGTCTCGGTGCCGTCGGGCGAGGTCACTATGGCCATGTTGCCGTAGGCGCTGTTGTACTGGGTGCGCACGGTGCCGTCGGTGGCGGCCATGACCGGGGTGCCGTAGGAGACCGGGAAGTCGATGCCGGTGTGCACGGACATCCACATGCCGCCGGACTGGCCGTAGCCGGCACTCAGGCCGTGCTGCCGGACCGGGAGCGCGAACTTGGGGCGGAGCGCCTCCTTGCGGGCCGCTTCCTCCACCCGCTTTTTGCGCTCCTCGTCCTGGCGCACCTTCAGGTCGATGCGCTCCTGGGTGCGGCTCGCGCGGTCCGCGAAGTCACCGGCGTCGGCGCTGAGGGCGGCGAGCTGGGTGTCGAGCTTGGTGTTCGCGGCGACCGGCTTGACGGAGGACGGGTCGGGCGCGGCGGCAGTGGTGATCTGCTCGTCGGCCTTCTCCTCGCCGCCGGTGAGACCGCCCACGGAGGCGGCGGCGACGCCCGCGACGCCCATCACGCACACGGAGGGCACGGCCACGGTCAGCAGGGCGGAACGCTTCGCCGGGGTGCGGCGTCGGCCGGCCGCGGCGGCGGAACGGGTGGTCGCACCCTTGGCGCTGCCGGCCTTGCCGGCGTTCTTGGCGGCGGCCTTGCCGGCGGCGCGGCGTGCGGAGCGCGGCACGGAGGCCTCCTCCGAGGCCGGCTGCTGCGGCATGGTCTGGGTCTCGGCGCCGTGCAGCGCGTCGGGCCCGTCCGGCGCTTCGGCCTCGTCGGGCTCCGCGAGCTCCGGCGGGACGACCTCGAAGGTGGCGGTCGGAGTGGGAGCCTCGGGAGCGGCGTCGCCCGCCGGGTAGCCGGCCTGCGGCTGCTGCTCGTACGCGTAGGCCTGCGGCTGCGGCTGCTGCTCGTATTCGTGCTCGTACGTGTACTGCTGGGGCAGTTCCTCCGGCGCGACCGTGTTCCAGGCGGTGGCGTCGTATGCGCCGGTCTCGGTGCCGACCATGGTGCCGTAGCCGGGCATCGCCCAGTGGCCGGTCTGCTCGGCCGAGGTGGTGTCGTAGCCGAAGGCGGTCGGCTGGGCCGACAGGTCCTGCTGGTACTCGGCCGCGTACCACTGGCCGGTGGTGTCCTGCGGAGCCGGCTGCGCGGGGATGGCCGCGGACCAGGCGGTCGTGTCGTACGCGCCGGTCGTGTCGTAGGAGGCCGAGGACTCGTAGGACGCGGCGGCGTAGGGGGTGAACCCGCCCGAGTAGTCGTACCCCTGAGCCTGCGTTTCAAAGGAGCCGTAACTCAGGTCACCAGCGAAAGTGGTGGTGGAGAGGCCGTCGTACCCGGCATCCGGGTACTGGCCCAACGAGGGGCGGTCGTTCACCAACTTCTCTTTCGCCTCGGCAGTGGGGGGCCTGGGTGGCCGGGGAAACGGAATCCCCGGAGGAGAGCAGTGGCGTGACTGTACCCGGCGGTTCCTCGCGGCGACAATCTTCGACGGCTTTTGACCTCTCAAGAACCGGGCATTCGGCCGCCTTTCGGTCGCACCCACACAGACCCTTGGCCTTGAGTTCGATATCCGTTCGACTTGAGGTCGATTCCGGTTCAGGCGACGGAAGCGGCTCCGGAGCCCTCTCCGGAGGCATCTCGGGAGGCATCCCGAACCGCCGCCTGGACGGGGCCGTCGAGAGCGCGGCGGACCGCAGCGATGACCGCCGGGTGGGCGGGCAGGGCCAGATGTCCGATTCCGGTGACCTGCACGTTCTCCACGAGCAGGTCGGGGTGTTCCAGGCGGGCCGTGTGCACCGGGGCCATCAGCGCGTCGAACTCGCTCCAGAACGCGACGAACCGGGTCCGGCAGCCGGGCGCCGGCGCAGCCAGCTCCGCCAGCACCTCCGAGTCCGGACGCATCTGCCGGACCACCGGGTGCGCGTCCATGAACGGCGCGACGGTGGTTCCGGAATGCGGGGTGCCGAGGGTGACCAGGGTGCGCACCCGGGCGTCCCCGCCGAGGCACTGCACGTAATGGCGGGCGACCAGACCACCGAGGCTGTGCCCCACCAGATCCACCCGCTCCTGCCCGGTCCGCGCGCACAGCTCCTCGACCCGCCGGCCCAGCAGCCGGGCCGCCGCGCGCAGATCGCAGGTGAACGGCGAGTAGTTGTACGTCTCCACCCGGCGCCGGCCGTCCGCGCCGAGGGCGCGGCGCAGCAGCACGAAGACGGACCGGTTGTCGCCGAACCCGTGCAGCAGCAGCGCGGGGGGCCGCGCGTCGCGGTCGTTGCCCGGGGCGCCCGGGGGAGCGGTCCGCTCCTGGGCGATCCCGGTCGGGTAGAGCAACAGATGGCCGGCCAGCACCACCAGCTCCAGCACGACTGCGCGCAGCGCACCGGCGGATCGGGGCGCGGCCCCGGAAGGTACGACTGAAAGCCCCATCCGACGCCCTCCCCCGATGCGTCGGCAGCGCCGCCGTGCCGTGCGGCTGTCGGCACGGAGGCGCTGCACCCCGTACGGTGCTTGCTCTGTGATTTCCCCCTCGTGGTTGACCGCGAAACGGTGTCGTGCGGGATGCTGTACTTAACGTTCGTTCACTCGGGAGGCAGTGCGATGGGTGTGACCGGTCCGATCCGTGTGGTGGTGGCCAAGCCGGGTCTCGACGGCCACGACCGCGGCGCGAAGGTGATCGCGCGGGCGCTGCGCGATGCGGGTATGGAGGTCATCTACACGGGCCTGCACCAGACTCCGGAGCAGATCGTCGACACGGCCATTCAGGAGGACGCGGACGCGATTGGGCTGTCCATCCTGTCGGGCGCGCACAACACGCTGTTCGCCAAGGTGCTGGAGCTCCTGAAGGAGCGCGACGCGGAGGACATCAAGGTCTTCGGCGGCGGCATCATTCCGGAGGCGGACATCGCTCCGCTGAAGGAGAAGGGCGTGGCGGAGATCTTCACGCCGGGCGCGACGACGACGGCGATCGTGGACTGGGTCCGCGCCAACGTCCGCCCCGCGGCCTAGCCCCGCCCCCTGCCCTTGGGGCTGCGCCCCCGCTTATGGGGCTGCGCCCCAGCGGGGTCCGGGGCGCAGCCCCGAAAACGAGTGCGGGCGGAGCCCGGGCATCCCGACGGGGTCCGGGGCGGAGCTCCGGTTTCGGGAAGGGGCGGGGTGGGGGAAGGCTTCGCGGAGCGGGGCCCGGGCCGGGGTTAGGCGGGGGTGGTTAGTTCGGTCAGCATGGCCGCCCGCATCCGCAGCGTGGCCACCAGCCGCGCAAACGCCTCCGCCCAGTACCCCGCAGCCCCCTCCACCGGCTCCGGCCCCCGCACTGCGGCCACCGCCTCGAGCCGCCCCGCCTCCGCCGGATCAAGGCAACGCTCCGCCAGCCCCATCACCCCGCTGAAGCTCCACGGATAGCTGCCCGCCTCCCGCGCCGCCTCCAGCGCTTCCACCACGGCCCGCCCCAGCTCCCCGGCCCAGGGCACGGCGCACACCCCGAGCAGCTGGAACGCCTCCGACAAGCCGTGTGCCCGGATGAACTCCGCGACCCAGGCCGCCCGTTCCTCCTGGGTCAGGGTCTCCAGCAGCTTCGCCCGCTCCGCCAGCGAGGCTGTGCCCGGGCCCGCGGCCGGCGGGTCGGCGGCCGAGCCCAGCAGGGCCTTCGACCACTCCGGGTCCTGCTGCCGGACCGCGGCCCGGCACCAGGCGGCATGGAGTTCCTCCGCCCAGCCCTCGGCGACCGGCACGGCCACGATCTCCGCCGGGCCGAGCCCGCCGAACCGCTCCCGCCAGCAGGCCAGCGGCGCCGCCTCCACCAGCTGGCCCAGCCACCAGGCGCGCTCCCCGCGGCCGGCCGGCGGGCGGCGGACCACCCCGTCGCGCTCCATCCCCTGATCGCACTCGGCGGGCGGGGTCACCCCCTCCGGGCCCACACAGGCCAGCGCCCGCTCCGCCATCCGCCCCGCCAGCGCGGACCCGGGCAGCGCCGACAGCAACTCCGCCGCCAGTGCACGCACATTGCGGCTCCGGTCGCCCAGCGCCCCTTCCAGGAACGGCTCGTCCT
The DNA here is from genome assembly GCF_040296685.1 of Streptomyces sp. NPDC002054. Taxonomy (NCBI): domain Bacteria; kingdom Bacillati; phylum Actinomycetota; class Actinomycetes; order Kitasatosporales; family Streptomycetaceae; genus Streptomyces; species Streptomyces sp. NPDC002054. Next base: position 143,558 of record NZ_JBEOXT010000014.1, on the reverse strand, counting down.
GCGCGGACAGCCCCGCCCGCAGGGAGTCCAGGAACATCAGCCGGTCCTCGGCCCGCTCGGCGGCCCAGGCGGTCGAGAGCAGCGCCACCGCCCCCGCCGGATCCGCCGCCCGTACGGCACCCAGCACGGCCACCCGCTCCGCGAACAGCCCCTCCTCCCACAGCCGGGCCACCCCCTCCCGGTCCTCGGGGCCCGGGAGCTCCGCTCCGCCCGCCCCGCTGCGCAGCGCGAACCGCCAGTCCGGGTTGAGCCGGGCCAGCCAGCGCCCCCGGGGGCCGGCCAGGGCCAGCGCCTGGGGCCGCAGGTCGGTCCGCGCCCGGGCCGCGTCCAGCAGCGCCGGCAGCTGCGCGGCCGGCGCCCGGTACCCGTGCCGGGCGGCGGCGGCCAGCCACTGCGGCAGCAGCTCGGTCAGGTCCGGGGCCGAGCCCCGCCGACCGCCTGCGGCCCCGGCCCGGCCGGCGAGCAGCTGGGCCAGCCGCCGCCGGGCTGCCTCGGGCGGCTCCGGCCGCGGATCGGGTGCCGCCGGCTCCGGCCGCGGGCCGGCCTCCGCCGGCCGCAGCCCGGCCCGGCGCCGCAGTGCCTGCACCGCCGCGGCGTCCAGCAGCGCCTCCGGCGTGCCGCCCTGTCTTCGGTCGGTGCCGAGCAGCGCGGTGCCGACCAGGTCCTCCCAATCCCCGTACCCGTTCACGAAGCCCCTCCCTCTGTCCGTTCCGTGCGTGTCGATGTCTCGTGTCAGGTCGCGTGGTTGTCGTTGCTCACGACAGCGATACCGGCTCCCCCGTCCCCATTTCCGTCCCCGTCCCCGTCTGCCAGGCCGTCAGCGGCACGAAGCCCCGATGGCCGCACTCTCCGAACACCGTCACCGGCCCGCCCCCGGACAGCGCGGCCAGCTGCCACAGCCCGGCCCCGGCCCGCCCGCCGCCGGTCCGCACCGGCAGGGCGTCCTTCCCGTCCGCGTCGGCCAGTTGCCAGCCCAGCTCCCCGGGTATCGGCACGACCCGGTCCAGCACCACCGGCCAGGACTCCAGCCAGGGGTCCTCCCGGAGGGCGGTGCCGTACCCGTCCAGCGCGGCGCCCGTGCTCATCCCGCCCGGCGGCCGGGCATGCGGGGCCGGCGCGGCGTACCGGTCGCCGAGATCGGCCCGGAGGCCGGCCGAGCCCGGCCGGAACCGGGCCTCCGCATCCAGCACCAGGCCCACCGGCAGAGCCAGTTGGGGCGGCCGGCCGGGCGGCCCGTAGTCCATCACCAGGGCCTTGCGACCGCTCTCCAGGCCCTGGAGCCAGAGCCGCCGGGTGGTCAGCCGGCCGTCCGCGGAGGCCGAGTCGTACTGCGCGAGCACCAGCCAGCGGTCCCGCACCCCGGCCGCCCCCTCCGCGGCCGGGGGCAGTCCCACTCTGGTCCGCACGGTGGCGGCCAGCGGCTCCGGCAGCCCGGCCGCCCCCAGCCAGGCCCGGTCCAGCAGGTGCAGCAGCGCGCACTCCTCCAGCATCCGGCCCGGCCAGCCCGCGCCGGAGCTGGGTATCGTCCCCAACTCCCGGACCCTGGCGGCCAGTCCGGGCGCCTGTGCATCGACCATCCGGGCCGCGGTCTCCTCCCACGCCCCGTATCCCGACTGCTCCTGCCCGGCCAGTCCGCCGCGCAGCAGATCGGCGAGCCGCCGCTCCAGTTCGGTGACGCCCGCCCCGATCCGGCCGGCCCGCCGCTCGGCGCGCTTGCGCGCGGCCTCCGCGTCGGCCGGTCCGGCCGACGCGGACCGGGCGGCGGCCTTCGCCGCCCGCCCGGCCAGCCACTCCGCGGCCCAGTCCGGGACCTCGGCCGGCTCCCCCAGCCCCTCCGCGGCCCAGAGCAGCAGCAGTCCCAGCGCGTGCTTGCACGGGAACTTCCGGCTCGGGCAGGAGCATGAGTACGCCGGCCCGGTCAGGTCCACGACCGTCCGGTACGGCTTGCTGCCGCTGCCCTTGCACCACCCCCACACCGCACCGGAAGCGGAACCTCCGGTCTGCGACCACGGACCCGCCCCGCCGAGCTTGCCTCCCGCTTTGCGTGATGCCTCGTCAGGAGCCAGAGCCAGTACCTGTTCCGCTGTCCAGCGGACCCCCTGCTCAGTCATGACAACCACCGTAGGGACCCCCACTGACAATCGCTCTGACCTGCAACAACATGGACAGCAAAGGGCGTTGTCAGTGGGGTGGTGCACGGTGGTGGACAGCAGCCGGAAAGGGCTGCCGAGTCTGGAGGGGGACCCATGACCATGCCCGAGAACGGCACCGGTGCCGAGGCGCTGCGACCGCACGCCGAGGACGCCTTCGCGCACGAACTGAAAGCCCTCGCGGCGAACGACGACCACCCGCGCCCGGTCCGCTGGAAGCTCTCCCCGTGGGCCGTCGCCACCTACCTGCTGGGCGGCACCCTCGCGGACGGCACGGTGATCACCCCGAAGTACGTGGGGCCCCGCCGGATCGTCGAGGTCGCCGTCACCACCCTCGCCACCGACCGCGCCCTGCTCCTGCTGGGCGTCCCCGGCACCGCCAAGACCTGGGTGTCCGAACATCTCGCCGCCGCCGTCAGCGGCGACTCCACCCTGCTGGTCCAGGGCACCGCCGGAACCCCGGAGGAAGCCATCCGGTACGGCTGGAACTACGCCCGGCTGCTCGCCCACGGCCCCAGCCGCGAGGCCCTCGTCCCCAGCCCCGTCATGCGGGCCATGTCCGAGGGCATGACCGCCCGGGTCGAGGAGCTCACCCGTATCCCCGCCGATGTGCAGGACACCCTCATCACCGTGCTGTCCGAGAAGACCCTCCCCATACCGGAGCTGGGCGAGGAGGTGCAGGCGGTCCGCGGGTTCAACCTCATCGCCACCGCCAACGACCGCGACCGCGGGGTAAACGAGCTCTCCAGTGCCCTGCGCCGCCGCTTCAACACCGTGGTCCTGCCGCTGCCCGCGACCGCCGACGCCGAGGTCGACATCGTCGCCCGCCGCGTCGACCAGATGGGCCGCGCGCTGGACCTGCCCGCCGCCCCCGAGGGCCTGGCGGAGATCCGCCGGGTCGTCACCGTCTTCCGCGAGCTCCGCGAGGGCATCACCGACGACGGCCGGACGAAGGTCAAGTCGCCCAGCGGCACCCTGTCCACCGCCGAGGCCATCTCGGTGGTCACCAACGGCCTCGCGCTGGCCGCCCACTTCGGCGACGGCGTGCTCCGCCCCTCCGACGTGGCCGCCGGCATCCTCGGCGCGGTCGTCCGCGACCCGGCCGCCGACCGGGTCGTCTGGCAGGAGTACCTGGAGGCGGTCGTCCGCGAGCGGGACGGCTGGAAGGACTTCTACCGCGCCTGCCGCGAGGTGACGGTATGACGGCCACCGTCCCCGCCGCCCCGGGGCCTCTGCTCCTCGGGGTACGGCACCACGGGCCCGGTTCGGCCCGCGCCGTGCGGGCCGCTCTGGAGGCGGCCCGGCCGGCGGCCGTCCTGATCGAGGGCCCGCCCGAGGGCGACGCCCTGCTGCCGCTCGCCGCCGACCCCGGAATGAGGCCGCCGGTCGCGCTGCTCGCGCATGCGGCTGCCGACCCGGGCCGGGCCGCGTTCTGGCCGCTGGCCGAGTTCTCCCCCGAGTGGGTGGCGATCCGCTGGGCGCAAGAGGCCGGCGTACCGGTCCGGTTCATCGACCTGCCGGCCGCCCACTCGCTGGCGGCCGAGCAACACCCGGGCGACGCGGGTGACCCGGACGCCGCGGGCGACCCGGAGGCCGCCGGGCCCGGCTCCGTACGGATCGACCCGCTCGCGGTGCTGGCCGAGACCGCCGGGTATGACGACCCCGAGCGCTGGTGGGAGGACGTCGTCGAGCACCGCGGTGCGGGCCGGGCCGATCCGCTGGCCCCGTTCGAGGCCCTCGGCGAGGCGATGGGCGCCCTGCGCGAGGCCTACGGCGACGGCGGCCACGCCCGTGACCTGGTGCGCGAGGCGTACATGCGGCAGAAGATGCGGGCCGCGAAGCGGGAGTTCGGCGCGGCATACGCGGTGGTGTGCGGGGCCTGGCACGTCCCGGCGCTGCGTGCGAAGACCACCGCGGCGGCCGACCGGGCGCTGCTCGCCGGGCTGCCCAAGGTGAAGGTGGAGACCGCCTGGGTGCCCTGGACGCACCGCCGGCTCGCCCGGGCCGGCGGGTACGGGGCGGGCATCACCTCTCCCGGTTGGTACGGGCACCTGTTCACCGCCCCCGACCGGCCGGTCGAGCGCTGGCTGACCAGGATCGCCGGCCTGCTGCGGGCGGAGGACCGGCAGGTCTCCTCGGCCCATGTCATCGAGGCGGTCCGGCTCGCCGACACCCTGGCCGCAATGCGTGGCCGGCCGCTGCCCGGCCTTTCCGAAACCCTGGAGGCGGCCCGGGCGGTGATGTGCGACGGCTCGGATATACCGCTGGCCCTCATCGAGGACCGCCTCGTCGTCGGCGACCTGCTCGGCGAGGTCCCGGAGACGGCACCGATGGTCCCCCTCCAGCGGGACCTCGGCCGGCTCCAGCGCTCCCTGCGGCTGAAGCCCGAGGCGCAGGACCGGGAGCTGGAGCTGGACCTGCGCAAGGACAGCGACGCGGCCAAGAGCCTGCTGCTGCACCGGCTGCTGCTGCTCGGGATCGGCTGGGGCACGCCCACGGTGTCCCGGGGCAGCACCGGCACCTTCCGGGAGACCTGGCGGCTGTGCTGGGAGCCGGAGCTGTCGGTGCGGGTGGCCGAGGCCGCCGTCTGGGGCAACACGGTGCAGGCCGCCGCCACCGCCAGGGCGGAGGCGGATGCGACCGCCGCAGCGGAGCTGGGTGAGGTCACCTCGCTGGCCGAGCGCTGCCTGCTGGCGGGGCTGTCCGAGGCGCTGCCCGCCGTGCTGCGGGCCCTGGCCGACCGGGCCGCGCTGGACACCGATGTGGCCCGGCTGGCCAAGGCGTTGCCCGCGCTGGCCCGCTCCCTGCGGTACGGGGACGTCCGCGGCACCGACACCGCCGCGCTGGGCACGGTCGCGGCGGGCCTGGCCGAGCGCATCTGCGTGGCGCTGCCGCCCGCCTGCGCGGCCGGACTCGATGCCGACGGCGCGGCGGAGCTGCGCAACCACCTGGACGCGGTGCACGGAGCGATCGGCCTGCTCGGCCACGCCCCGGACGGCCCGGGCGGCGCCGATCGCCCGGACGTCCCGGAGCCGGCCGAGCCGGGGCTGCCGGAGCGCTGGGCGGCGGTGCTGCGCACGCTGGCCGGGCGGGACACCGTCCCCGGGCTGATCCGCGGCCGGGCGGCCCGGCTGCTGCTGGACGAGGGCCGGCTGGCCCCCGAGGAGACGGCCCGGCTGATGGGGCTGGCCCTGTCCCCGGCAGCCGGCCCGGTGGACGCGGCCGGCTGGATCGAGGGCTTCGCGGGCGGCGGCGCGGGCGGCGGCACCCTGCTGGTCCACGACGAACGGCTGCTCGGCCTGATCGACACCTGGCTGACCGGCGTACCGGAGGGCGCGTTCACCGACGTACTGCCGCTGCTGCGGCGGACGTTCGGGGCGTACGAGCCGGGGGTGCGGCGCTCCCTGGGCGAGTTGGTCCGCCGCGGCCCGGGCGGCGGCACCGCCGGATCCGGCTCGGCGGGCGCCATCGAGGGCTTCGCCCCGGACCTGGACGAGGCCCGCGCGGACGCGGTGGTCCCGCTGGTCCGGCTGCTGCTCGGCACGGCCGCCTGACGGGCCGCCGGCCCGGACACACCACACCACAACGAGGGGGATGGACAGATGACGGCAACGCCCATGGCAACGGGACCGGACGGCGAGCGGCTGCGCAGGTGGCGGCTGGTGCTCGGCGGGGGAGAGGCCGACGGGACCGGCTGCGCGCTCGGCGGCCGGGACGCGGCGATGGACGCCGCGCTCGGCGCGCTCTACGGCGGCACCGGGGGCGGCAGCCGCCGGCGCGGCGGGGAGCGGTCGGCCGGCCTGGGCGGCTCGGCGCCGTCGGTGGCCCGCTGGCTCGGCGACATCCGCGAGTACTTCCCCAGCTCGGTGGTGCAGGTGATGCAGCGCGATGCCATCGACCGGCTCGGTCTGTCCTCGCTGCTGCTGGAGCCGGAGATGCTGGAAGCTGTCGAACCGGACGTGCACCTGGTGGGCACCCTGCTCTCACTGAACAAGGCGATGCCCGAGACGACCCGGGAGACCGCCCGCGCGGTGGTCCGCCGGGTGGTCGAGCAACTGGAGAAGAAGCTGGCCTCCCGCACCCGGGCCACCCTCACCGGAGCCCTCGACCGGTCCGCGCGGATCAGCCGCCCCCGGCACCACGACATCGACTGGAACCGCACCATCCGGGCGAACCTGAAGAACTACCTCCCCGAGTACCGCACGGTCGTGCCCGAACGGCTGATCGGCTACGGCCGGGCGAGCCAGTCCGTGAAGAAGGAGGTCATCCTCTGCATCGACCAGTCCGGCTCGATGGCCGCCTCCGTGGTCTACGCATCGGTCTTCGGCGCGGTGCTCGCCTCGATGCGGTCGATCGCCACCCGCCTGGTCGTCTTCGACACCTCCGTGGTGGACCTGACGGATCAGCTCGACGATCCGGTCGACGTGTTGTTCGGCACCCAGCTGGGCGGCGGCACCGACATCAACCGGGCGCTCGCCTACTGCCAGTCCAAGATCACCCGACCGGCCGACACGGTGGTCGTCCTGATCAGCGACCTCTACGAAGGAGGCATCCGGAACGAGATGCTCAAGCGGGTGGCGGCGATGAAGGCGGCAGGCGTGCAGTTCGTCGCGCTGCTCGCCCTGTCCGACGAAGGAGCCCCCTCCTACGACCGCGAGCACGCAGCCGCCCTGGCCGCCCTCGGCGCTCCCGCCTTCGCCTGTACCCCCGATCTGTTCCCGGAGGTGATGGCCGCCGCGATCGAGAAGCGACCGCTGCCCGAGGTCGCGAGTTCGTGAGATCCCACGAATATCCAGCTCAACCCTGGGGCGATCTGTGACAGGTATCACCGCTCCGGTGTGATCTGCGATTTAGGGACCGGTGTCCCACGGGGATAACCTGCGGGACGGACATGCCGCGTCCACGGTCACCGTGTGCGCTCCCCTTGTGACAGCGCCGTCACGTTGCCCTCCGCGGCACGCCCACGCAGACAACCGCGATCACTGCGAAGCGAATCTTTAAAGACAAGGGACGGACGCGCGTGGACCTGTTCGAGTACCAGGCGAGGGACCTCTTCGCCAAGCACGGTGTACCGGTGCTGGCCGGTGAAGTCATCGACACGCCTGAGGCGGCTCGCGAGGCCACCGAGCGGCTGGGCGGCAAGTCGGTCGTCAAGGCGCAGGTGAAGGTCGGCGGCCGTGGCAAGGCCGGTGGCGTGAAGCTCGCCGCGACCCCGGACGAGGCCGTCGCCCGCGCGACGGACATCCTGGGCATGGACATCAAGGGCCACACGGTCCACAAGGTGATGATCGCGGAGACCGCTCCCGAGATCGTCGAGGAGTACTACGTCTCCTACCTGCTCGACCGCACCAACCGCACCTTCCTGGCCATGGCCTCGGTCGCGGGTGGCATGGACATCGAGCAGGTCGCCGAGGAGACCCCGGAGAAGCTCGCCAAGGTCCCGGTGAACGCCAACGAGGGCGTGACCATCGAGAAGGCCCGCGAGATCGTCGCCCTGGCGAAGTTCCCGGCCGAGGTCGCCGAGAAGGTCGCCGAGGTCATGGTGACCCTGTGGGCCACCTTCATCGCCGAGGACGCGCTCCTCGTCGAGGTCAACCCGCTCGCGAAGGTCGCCAACGGCGATGTCCTCGCGCTCGACGGCAAGGTCTCGCTCGACGAGAACGCCGAGTTCCGCCAGCCGGGCCACGAGGAGTTCGTGGACCACGCTGCCGCGAACCCGCTCGAGGCCGCCGCCAAGGCGAAGAACCTCAACTACGTCAAGCTCGACGGCGAGGTCGGCATCATCGGCAACGGCGCGGGTCTCGTCATGAGCACCCTGGACGTCGTCGCGTACGCCGGCGAGAACCACGGCGGCGTCAAGCCCGCCAACTTCCTCGACATCGGCGGTGGCGCCTCCGCCGCCGTCATGGCCAACGGTCTCGAGATCATCCTCGGCGACCCGGACGTCAAGTCGGTCTTCGTCAACGTCTTCGGTGGCATCACCGCGTGCGACGAGGTCGCCAACGGCATCGTGCAGGCCCTTCAGCTCCTGAAGGACAAGGGCGAAGAGGTCACCAAGCCGCTCGTCGTCCGCCTCGACGGCAACAACGCCGAACTGGGTCGCAAGATCCTGTCGGACGCCAACCACCCGCTGGTCCAGCGCGTGGACACCATGGACGGCGCGGCCGACAAGGCCGCCGAGCTCGCTGCGGCTGCGAAGTAAAGGGACGAGGTCACAGACTCACCATGGCTATCTTCCTCAACAAGGACAGCAAGGTCATCGTCCAGGGCATGACCGGTGCCACGGGCATGAAGCACACCAAGCTCATGCTGGCCGACGGCACGAACATCGTCGGCGGCGTGAACCCGCGCAAGGCCGGCACCACCGTCGACTTCGACGGCACCGAGGTTCCGGTCTTCGGCTCGGTCGCCGAGGCGATGGAGAAGACGGGCGCCAACGTCTCCGTCCTCTTCGTCCCGCCGGCCTTCGCCAAGGCCGCCGTCGTCGAGGCCATCGACGCCGAGATCCCGCTGGCCGTCGTCATCACCGAGGGCATCGCGGTGCACGACTCCGCCGCCTTCTGGGCGTACGCGACCGCCAAGGGCAACAAGACCCGGATCATCGGCCCGAACTGCCCGGGTCTGATCACCCCCGGCCAGTCCAACGCCGGCATCATCCCGGGCGACATCACCAAGCCCGGCAAGATCGGTCTCGTGTCCAAGTCCGGCACGCTGACCTACCAGATGATGTACGAGCTGCGTGACATCGGCTTCACCTCCGCCGTCGGTATCGGTGGCGACCCGGTCATCGGCACCACGCACATCGACGCCCTGGAGGCCTTCGAGGCCGACCCGGAGACCGAGCTCATCGTCATGATCGGCGAGATCGGCGGCGACGCCGAGGAGCGTGCGGCGGACTTCATCGCGAAGAACGTCACCAAGCCGGTCGTCGGCTACGTCGCGGGCTTCACCGCCCCCGAGGGCAAGACCATGGGCCACGCGGGTGCGATCGTGTCCGGCTCTTCCGGCACCGCGCAGGCCAAGAAGGAGGCCCTCGAGGCCGCCGGCGTGAAGGTCGGCAAGACGCCGACCGAGACCGCCAAGCTGGCCCGCGAGATCCTGCAGGGCTGATCGCCGCGGCTCTGCCGTTGCGTGCTGTGTAACGGGCGTGGCCCGCACCCCGGGAAGGGGTGCGGGCCACGCCCGTTTGCGTACTCGGCCTCTGTCACTCGGTTTGCGGTACCAGCCGGGCGGGGCCGGTGGCCGGCTCGGAGCGGAGCTTCTCCTGGAGGAGCCGGTCCTCGTCGGTGAGCTGCTGCGGGCCGTGGTGCGGGGGAACCCCGGACACGCTCGCGCCCGGGGCGATCGGAGGCACGTACTGGGTCGGCGCGGTGACGGCGGTGTACGCGCCCGCGGCGGCGATCACCGCGGTCAGGCCGACCGCCGCCCGCGACCAGAAACGGGTGCGGTGCTCCCCGGCCGTCCGGACCGCCGCCGCCGGGCGGACCTCGAGCCGGACCGCCGGGGTGAGGGTGCCGAGCCGGTCGTGCAGCAGGGCGGACTGCTTCTCCGGGGCCACGCCGTTCAGCTCGGGCAGCCGGGCGGCGAGGTTCTCGTGGGCGTGCATCAGCCGGCTGCCGGCCGTGGGCGTGCTGGCCTCGGTCTCGGCGGCGGTGTCGGGCAGGTCGAGCCCGACCCCGTCGTAGAGCAGGACCGTACGGCGGTGCGCGGGCGACAGGGCCAGCATCGCGTCGAGCAGCGCCCGGTCGCCGAGGTCGGCCGGGGCCCGGTCGGGGTGCTTGTGGGCCCGGCGGAAGCGGTGCCAGGGGGAGAGCGCGTGCTCGTACGCCGCCGCCCGCACCCAGCCGACCGGATCGGGGTCGGTGGCCACCTCCGGCCAGTGCGCCCAGGCCCGCTGGAAGGACCGTTCCACCGCGCCCCGGGCGATCGCCCGGCGGCCGGTCAGCAGGTAGGACTGCCGGAGGAGGGCGGGCGCGGCATGCGCGTAGAGCGCGTCGAAGGCCTCGGCCGGGGTCGGCGGCGGGCCCTTCGATTCGGTCGCCGGCTCGGCCGTCGCTGCTGACGCGGGTTCATCACCGGCCGAGTGGTGTCGGCCTGACGGGCCGGTGTCCGGGGTGGCGGCGGCCGGGGAGCCCTGACGGCCGGTCGGGCGTGTCGGGGCCGGTGCCGGGTCCACGTCCGCGTCCGGTTTCGGTTCCGGTGTTGTGGCGTCGGTCGGCCGGGTCCGGCCCTGCGCTTCCTGGGTGGTGGCGGCCCGGCCCGCGGGGCCACCGTGGGCCGGGGGCTTCGACGCCCGTTTGGCGGCGGCCTTCGGCCGGGTGCCGGCGGGGGAGCCGTGTCCGCCGCCGCCCTTGGCGAAGGCGCGTACGGCACCCGCCACCCGCAGGGCGGTGCCGCCCAGCCGGTGCTCCTCGGCGGGAGCGGGAGTGCTGGTTCCCGGGTCCGCCGGTGGTTTGGCGAGCTCGACCAGCAGTTTGGCGTAGGCCGCGCGGAGCCGGCCGCGGGGTTCGGTGCGGCCCGACTCCCAGGAGCGGACCGTGGTGGCGGTGACCCCGACCGCCGCCGCGACCTCATCGTGCGTCAGCTCGCGGGCTTCGCGCAGTCTGCGGCGTTCCTTGGGTGACGGGAGGGCAGCCGGCTCCGCGGCCGTGTCCACACGCTGGCTCATGCCACACCCCGGCAGGTCTGGGCGAAAAAGTACATAACCGTATCTTGGGCGACACCACGGTCATTCGCCTGTTACCCGCCCATAGCGCGTGTCGTTGGGACCATGGCGGGGTGACCCAAGTGACCGAACGCGGGACGTCGTTGCCGACGCCCCCGCGGGCTGCGGGCCGCCGTCGCACTCCGGCGGCTGCCGCCTGCGTACTGGGCGGCGCCATGGCCGCCGGGCTGGGGCTCGGCTCCCTCGCCGTCCTCGTGATGGTGCTGTGGATCAGCTCCCCGTACCCCGACAGCGGACCGGGCGGTGCCCTCCATGTGGCGGCCGGGCTGTGGCTGCTCGCCCATGGCACAGAGCTGATCAGGTACGACACGCTGTCCGGGGTGCCCGCCCCGGTCGGGCTGACGCCTCTTCTGCTGGTGTGTCTGCCCGTGCTGTTGATCCGGCGGGCCGCCCGGCTGGCCGTGGACGACGGAGGGCTGCCCGGCAGTGCCGTGTTCTCCGCCGTGACCTGCGGATATCTCATCGTCGGTGCGGCTGCCACGGCGTATGCGGCGGGCGGGCCGCTGCCCGCGGATCCGCTGAGCGCGGCCTGGCACCTGCCGCTGGTGGCCGTGGTGGCCGCCGTCGCGGGGGTGTGGTCGGCGGTGCCGTCCTGGCTGCCGTCCCTGCTGCCGGGGGGCGTACGGAAGGTGTGCGAGCGCCCCCGGTATGCGCTGGCGCTGCGTGCGGGCGCCGCCGGGGCGCTCACCCTGCTGGGTGGTGGGGCGCTGCTGCTCGGTGCCTCGCTGGTCTGGCACGGCTCGGCCGTGCAGGACACGTTCCTCGAGCTCACCGGGGTGTGGTCGGGGCGGTTCGCGGTCCTGCTGTTGGCGCTGGCGCTGGTGCCCAATGCGGTGGTGTGGGGTGCGGCCTACGGGCTCGGGCCCGGGTTCGCCCTCGGTGCGGGAGCCACCGCCACCCCATTGGCCGTCACCGGAACGCCCGCACTGCCCCGCTTCCCGCTGCTGGCGGCGCTCCCGCCGGAGGGGCCGGGCTCGCTGCTGACCTGGGCGGCGATGGGGGTGCCGGTGGCGGCGGGGCTGGTGGCCGGCTGGTTCGCGGTGCGGCGGGCGCGGGAGGTCTCGTACGGGGAGACGGCGCTGACGGCGGCGCTGGGCGGGCTGGTGTGCGGGGGGCTGATGGGGGTTCTGGCGTGGGCGGCTGCGGGGCCGCTGGGGACCGGGGCGCTGGCCCGGTTCGGGCCGGTGTGGTGGGAGACGGGTGGGGCGGCGGCGGTGTGGACGGTGGGGGTGGCGGTGCCGGTGGCTGTGGCTGTGCAGGGGTGGCGGACGCGGCCGGTTTGGGGGGCGGGGCAGGAGCCGGCGCAGGAGCCGGCGGTTGGGGAGGGGTGGCATGTGACGGGGGTGCGGGAGCTGCGGCGCGCGGCGCCCCGCGACACCTCGGGCCCGCTGACCCCGCCCCTCCCGGGCCCGGCTGTGGCCCCGGCTGCGCCGGAGCCTGTGGCAGCTGCTGCTGTGCCGGCTCCGGAGCTGCTGCCAGGTGTGGCGGGAGCCAGGGTGCTGACGCGGCGGGACCGGGCGACCTAGCGGGACGGGGGTCCGCTGCGCGGAGCCATTCCCCCACCCCGCCCCTTCCCGAAACCGAGGCTCCGCCCCGGACCCCGAACCCCGGGCTCCGCCCGGCCCCCGGACGCGCTGCCCGGGCTGCGCCCGGCAGCCGCCTCCCGGGGGCTCCGCCCCCGGACCCCGCCTTTTCGGGGCTCCGCCCCGGACCCCGGAACCGCCCCGGGCCCCCGGCTCCGCCCGGCCCCCGCTTTTGGGGCTGCGCCCCGGGACTGCCTCGGGCTGCGCCCGGACCCGACTCCCGGGGCTTCGCCCTGGATCCCGGGCGGGCTCTCCGGGATGCGCCGGCGGCGATTTTCGGGGCTTCGCCCCGGGCCTGGGCTGCGCCCGGCCCCCGCTCTCGGGGCCGCGCCCCGGGCTCCGCCCGGCACCCGTACCGGCTTGCCGGCCTCGGCGGGGCTGCTCAGCATCGGGTCAGGGCTGGATGCCCAGGATGCCGCGGAGGGGCTTCGGGAGTTCGTTGTTGCACTTCAGTTCTGCCGTCTGGGTCAGTGCGTCGTCCCGGCAGACGTAGAAGTCCTTGTACACGATCTGCAGTGTGTACGACCCCACCGCGAACAGGATCGCCAGCGACGCCGTCACCAGCCCGCTCACCGCCGCCGTCCGCTGCGGACGGGCGTACGACGCCGGGAGGGGGGTCGCGGGAGCAGCCGAAGCGGGCTGGGTGGGCGTGGGCTTTGGGTTGCCGCGGAGGGCCGTGATGCCCCAGTACAGCGCCAGCGCCCCCAGCAGCAGGCCCATCGACGGAATCCCGAACAGGCCGAAGAAGAAGCCCCACATGCCCGCGAGCAGTGCGTACCGGGCCCGGCGCTGGACCGGGTCGGTGGGGTCCCAGCGGGACGGGCCGCCGCCTGTGTTGCCCGGGCCGCCGGACGGCTCCTCGCTCCGCCGGTGCTCGTCCGCGCCGTTGCGTGGCTGCCACGGCTGGTCGGGGCGCCCCTCCGGGGGAGCCGCGAACGGGTTGTCGTCGCCGTTCGGCGCGGACGGCGGGGTGGAGGACTGGCGGCGGTCCGGCATCGGGTGCGTTTCTTCCCCTGTGGTGTGGGCGGGCAGTGCTGGATGTGTGCTGGGTGCGTGCGCGTTGGTGGCTGGATGCGTTGGTATGCCAGACGCTACCCCGCTGGCAGGGGGCCGTCCCTCGGGGGCCTTCCGGTGTGCCGGTATCGTTGCAGGCGGTCGATGGCTTCGTAGGGTCCCCCGTATATCAGGGGCCCGGAGTTTCGTACGATCGCATAAGACGAACCCGTGAGAAAGGGCCCCCATGGCCGTCTCCCGCCTGGTCGTGCTGGTCTCCGGTTCCGGCACCAACCTCCAGGCCCTGCTTGATGCCATCGACGCCGATCCAGAGGGGCCCGAAGGGTTCGGCGCGCGCGTCGTGGCCGTGGGAGCGGACCGGGACGGCATCGCCGGGCTGGAGCGGGCCGTGAAGGCCGGGATTCCGACCTTCGTGTGCCCGGTGAAGGCGTACCCCACCCGCGAGGACTGGGACCGTGCGCTCACCGAGGCCACCGAGGCCTTCCAGCCCGATCTCGTCGTGTCCGCCGGGTTTATGAAGATCGTGGGCAAGGAGTTCCTCGGCAGGTACGGGGGGCGGATCGTCAACACCCACCCCGCCCTGCTCCCCGCCTTCCCCGGCGCGCACGGGGTCCGGGACGCGCTCGCCTACGGCGCGAAGGTCACCGGCTGCACCGTCCACTTCGTGGACGCCGGCGTGGACACCGGTCCGGTCATCGCCCAGGGTGTGGTCGAGATCCGGGACGAGGACGACGAAGCCGCTCTCCATGAGCGCATCAAGGAAGTCGAGCGCAGGCTGCTCGTCGATGTCGTGGGGCGACTGGCCCGGCACGGCTACCGCATTGAGGGACGAAAGGTAACGATCCAGTGACCACGACGAAGCGGGCGATCCGCCGGGCGCTGATCAGCGTGTACGACAAGACCGGGCTGGAGGAGCTCGCGCGCGGGCTGCACGAGGCGGGTGTCTCGCTGGTCTCCACCGGGTCGACGGCGTCGCGGATCGCCGCCGCCGGGGTGCCCGTCACCAAGGTCGAGGAGCTCACCGGCTTCCCCGAGTGCCTGGACGGCCGGGTCAAGACCCTGCACCCGCGCGTGCACGCCGGCATCCTCGCCGACCTCCGGCTGGAGAGCCACCGCGAGCAGCTCGCCGAGCTCGGGGTCGAGCCCTTCGACCTCGTGGTGGTCAATCTGTATCCGTTCCGGGAGACCGTGGCCTCCGGGGCCAGCCCCGACGAGTGCGTCGAGCAGATCGACATCGGCGGCCCGTCCATGGTCCGCGCCGCGGCGAAGAACCACCCGTCGGTCGCCGTGGTCACCAGCCCGGCCCGGTACGCCGACGTCCTCGCCGCCGCCCAGAGCGGCGGCTTCGAGCTGGGCGCCCGCAAGCGGCTCGCCGCCGAGGCCTTCCAGCACACCGCCGCGTACGACGTGGCCGTCGCGTCCTGGTTCACCAATGCGTACGCACCGGAGGCGGAGGAGGGCGCGCTGCCCGAGTTCCTCGCCGGGGCGTGGGACCGCAAGGCCGGCCTGCGGTACGGCGAGAACCCGCACCAGGCCGCCGCGCTCTACACCGACGGTCAGCCGGGCGGACTCGCCAATGCCGAGCAGCTGCACGGCAAGGAGATGTCCTTCAACAACTACGTGGACACCGAGGCCGCCCGCCGGGCCGCCTACGACCACGACGAGCCCTGCGTCGCGATCATCAAGCACGCCAACCCGTGCGGGATCGCGATCGGCGCGGACGTCGCCGAGGCGCACCGCAAGGCGCACGCCTGCGACCCGCTGTCCGCCTTCGGCGGCGTGATCGCGGTCAACCGGCCGGTGACGGTCGAGCTGGCCGAGCAGGTGGCGGAGATCTTCACCGAGGTCATCGCGGCCCCCGGGTACGAGGACGGGGCCGTCGAGGTCCTCGCGAAGAAGAAGAACATCCGGGTGCTGAAGGTGGACGGTACGCCGCACCAGCCCGGTGACCTGAAGCCGATCAGCGGCGGGGTGCTGCTCCAGCAGTCCGACCTGCTGCAGGCCGAGGGCGACGACCCGGCGAACTGGACCCTGGCGACGGGCGAGGCCCTGTCGGAGAGCGAGCTCGCCGAGCTCGCCTTCGCCTGGAAGGCCTGCCGGGCCGTCAAGTCGAACGCGATCCTGCTGGCGAAGGACGGCGGCTCGGTCGGCGTCGGCATGGGCCAGGTGAACCGGGTCGACTCGGCGAAGCTGGCGGTCGAGCGGGCGGGTGCCGAGCGCGCTCAGGGCTCGTACGCCGCGTCCGACGCGTTCTTCCCGTTCCCGGACGGCCTGGAGATCCTCACGGCCGCCGGCATCAAGGCCGTGGTCCAGCCGGGCGGTTCGATGCGTGACGAGCAGGTCGTGGAGGCCGCCAGGGCCGCTGGCGTGACCATGTACTTCACCGGGACCCGCCACTTCTTCCACTGAGCGGTCCCCAGATCCCCCTGTCGTACGGCGAAGGCCGCGTCCCCGCGATCGGTGCGGGGCGCGGCCTTCGGCGTATCCGGCAGGTGGTTACGGGCGGCGGAAGTAGGCGCCCGCGGTCGAGTTGGCCAGGGCCGCGATGATCCAGATGCTGAGTCCGAGGGCGACCGCGTTGATCAGCAGCGAGAAGACGAGTCCGCCGGCTGCCGTTCCGTTGTCGGCGCCGAGGGCGAGCAGGTTGATGAGCACGCTCACGACGTTGATCAGGCTGACCACCGAGCCGTAGATGATGCCGGAGACCCGGACGCCGGTGCGCCCCTTGCTCAGCTTGGCGGCCGTCAGGATCGGCCACAGAGCGATGCCGATCACGATGAGCCCGACGATCACGCCGGCGGCACCGGCCAGCGCGCCCAGGTCCTCCACCTCGGAGGAGTTGGAGTCGCTGGCAGCCGCAGCGAAGAGGCCGGCGACCAGCAGGATGATCACGCCGATGATGGCCTGGATGCCGCCGAAGATGAACAGGATGACGCGGGCGGCGACCACACTGCCCGGCATCCCCATCGGCATGCCGGCGTTCGGGTATCCCATGCCCGCACCCACCGGGTAGGCCGGCATGCCCTGCGGCGCCTGCGGGTAGCCGTAGCCGGCCTGCGGCGGGACGCCCTGCGGGGCCTGCTGGGGGTAGCCGTACTGGGGCTGGCCCTGGGGCTGCTGCCCGTACGGGTTGTTCGGATCGCCGAAGCTCATCTGGGGTGTTCCTCCGTGGGAGTGCGGGGACGCGCGGCTCGCTCGGAGGAATGTCAGCGGTGCGGTCCGCCCCCCGGCACTGCCCGCGGCACTACTTCCGGCCATCGTGGTCGTTTTCGCGATGCGTTGTCCAGTCGGGGGCCAGGCGGTGCGTGCCAGGCCGGTCGACCGACTGGAATCGGGGCCGGTCCATCCGGGAGGATGGGGACATGACCGCCCAGATTCTCGACGGCAAGGCCACCGCAGCCGCGATCAAGTCCGAACTGACCACCCGCGTCGCGGCGCTCAGGGCCCGGGGTGTCACCCCCGGCCTCGGCACCCTGTTGGTCGGCGACGACCCGGGCAGCCGCTGGTACGTCAACGGAAAGCACAAGGACTGCGCCGAGGTCGGCATCGCGTCGATCCGGCGGGAACTGCCCGCGACGGCCACCCAGGAGGAGATCGAGGCGGTCGTCCGGGAGCTCAACGAGGACCCGGAGTGCACCGGCTACATCGTGCAGCTGCCGCTCCCCAAGGGCATCGACACCAACCGGGTGCTGGAGCTGATGGACCCGGAGAAGGACGCCGACGGCCTGCACCCGATGTCGCTGGGACGGCTGGTCCTGAACGAGCCCGGCCCGCTGCCCTGTACCCCGTACGGCATCGTGGAACTGCTCCGCCACCACGGTGTGGAGATCAACGGCGCGCATGTGGTGGTGCTGGGCCGCGGGATCACCGTGGGCCGGTCCATCGGCCTGCTGCTCACCCGCAAGTCGGAGAACGCGACCGTGACCCTGTGCCACACCGGCACCCGCGACCTGTCCGGGCTGCTGCGGCAGGCGGACATCGTCGTGGCCGCCGCCGGTGTTCCGCACCTGGTCAAGCCGGAGGACGTGAAGCCGGGCGCGGCCGTCCTGGACGTCGGTGTCAGCCGTGACGAGGGCGGCAAGATCGTCGGCGATGTGCACCCCGGTGTGGCCGAGGTGGCCGCCTGGATCTCCCCGAACCCCGGCGGGGTGGGTCCGATGACCCGCGCCCAGCTCCTGGCCAACGTCGTCACGGCGGCGGAACGGTCGACCAGTGCAGGCTGAACGGCAACAGGGGCAGGGCGGGCCCGCCGGGCCCGCCGGAGCCCGGTCCCGGCGCTTTCCGGAGGTCACCCGGGACACCGCCCGCCCCGAGGGCGGCGGCCGGGCGGCCCCCCGGGACGCGCCCGCGCCGGCCCGCCAGTGGCCGATGCTCAGCGTGCTGGCCGCGACCGCGGCCGGCCTGCTGTCCACCGCGCTGGGGCATCCCCGGGTCGGCTGCCTGCTGATCGGGGCGGTGCTGATCGCCGCCGCCGTGCTGCGGCAGGTGCTGCCCTCGGTGGGCATGCTCGCGGTCCGGTCCCGGTTCACGGACATGGTCACGTACGGGATCCTCGGCATCTCGATCACCCTGCTCGCCCTGGTGATGGAGCCCGAGCCGATGCTGGAGATTCCGTTCCTGGAAAGCACCGTACGGTTCATCGTCCGCTAGGCCCTGTCCACGGGAACAAGGCCGGAAGGCCTCTTGGCCTTCGAACTCCCGGGCGACGTGTGCGACGTGCCACACCGACCCGGGGGTTGGGCCGTCCTGCGGTCGGATAGCCTGCGCACATGGGGCAGGGACGTCCCACCGCCAGCTGTCTAACGGAGAAGGCCATGACCCGCACTCCCGTGAATGTCACCGTCACCGGCGCCGCCGGCCAGATCGGTTACGCGCTGCTCTTCCGCATCGCGTCCGGCCACCTGCTCGGCGCGGACGTGCCGGTCAACCTGCGCCTCCTCGAGATCCCGCAGGGCCTCAAGGCCGCTGAGGGCACCGCCATGGAGCTCGACGACTGCGCCTTCCCGCTGCTGCGCGGCATCGAGATCACCGACGACGCCAACAAGGCCTTCGACGGTGCGAACGTCGCCCTGCTCGTCGGCGCCCGCCCGCGCACCAAGGGCATGGAGCGCGGTGACCTGCTCGCCGCCAACGGCGGCATCTTCAAGCCGCAGGGTGCTGCGATCAACGCGCACGCCGCGGACGACATCAAGGTCCTGGTCGTCGGCAACCCCGCCAACACCAACGCCCTGATCGCCCAGGCCGCCGCGCCGGACGTCCCGGCGGAGCGCTTCACCGCGATGACCCGCCTGGACCACAACCGCGCGATCTCGCAGCTGGCCGCCAAGACCGGTGTCGCCGTCTCCGACATCAAGCGGCTCACCATCTGGGGCAACCACTCGGCCACCCAGTACCCGGACATCTTCCACGCGGAGATCGCCGGCAAGAACGCCGCCGAGGTCGTGAACGACCAGGCCTGGCTGGCCGAGGACTTCATCCCGACCGTCGCCAAGCGCGGTGCGGCGATCATCGAGGCCCGTGGCGCCTCCTCGGCCGCCTCGGCCGCCAACGCCGCCATCGACCACGTCCACACCTGGGTCAACGGCACCGCCGAGGGCGACTGGACCTCCATGGGCATCCCCTCGGACGGCTCCTACGACGTCCCGGCGGGCCTGATCTCCTCCTTCCCCGTCACCTGCAAGGACGGCAAGTACGAGATCGTCCGGGACCTGGACATCAACGAGTTCTCCCGCGCGCGCATCGACGCGTCCGTGCAGGAGCTCTCCGAGGAGCGCGACGCGGTCCGCGAGCTCGGCCTCATCTGAGCTGGTGAGCCGCTGAGCCGCTGAGCCGCTGAGCTGAGCTGCAGAACCCTTTAAGCGCCCCGGTCAAACATGACCGGGGCGCTTTGGCGTGAAAAAGCCTGTCCGGTGTATGTACCGGATAAATAGGGTCGGGCGGTGACCGAGATCCCCATTCCCTCTCAGCCCGCCGCGGGCGGCTGGGACGATCCGCGCAACGGCCGCCCCCCGGTGCACCCCTCGACCAGCGTGGCCGGACGGCTGCTGTGCGCGGGCACCTACATCGACGGGGGTTACCGCGACCGGGTGATCGACGAGCTGTACGTCCACGAGGAGCGCATCGCCGCCCCCTCGTACGGGTTCGACGCCGCCCGCGTCCTCGCCCACGCCCTGCGCGCCCGCCGCGCCGAACTCGGCTGGGCGGCCGGGGTCCTCGGCGCCTGGTTCGTGGGCGCCCTGCTCACCGGCGGCGCGCTCCTGCTCCTGCTCATCCCCTTCCTGGCGTTCCGCCTGGCCGGCTGGCTGCGCGCGCGGGGATCCGCGCTGCTCCGGTTCCTCGGCCTGGTGGTCCGCGTCTATGCCGCCATCTTCCTGATCCTGGTGGTGCTCGGCCTCCTCGGCACGGGGATCGCCCTGACCGACCTCGTGACCGACGGGCCGGGCGGGGGCCTGCCGTTCGGGGACGACCCGTACGAGAGCTCGTACGGCTCCTACGGCCCCTACGGGTCGTCCGACTCCTCCGCGCTCGCCGTGGGCGCCGGCCTGATCTGGGGGACGGGGGCCGTGTTCGCCGCCCTGGTCACCCTGGTCGCCCTGCAGCGCGGCCATGTCGCGAAGACCATCGCCACCGACCTCTCCCCGGACCGGTACGCCGACCAGGCCGCCGACCCGGCCGAGGCCGCGCCCGGTGCCCGCCTGACCCGGATCCTGCGGCGCATCCGCCGCGAACAGTGGTCGCCGCTGGTCGTGTACGACATCAACGACCCGCTGTGCGGGGCGGGCGACCCCTTCCGGCCCTGGCACCTCTCGGTCGAGCTGCGTCCGCGCGACGACCTCGGCCTCGACCGGAAGCCGACCCCGCTGGACAACACGCACATCCTGGGGAAGGTGGTCCCCCGGCTGCAGGGGCTGCGCGTCCCGTCCCGGCACGGCTCTGCCCAGGCCGAGGCCGCCGTCATGGACCGGCTGCGCGAACTGGTCATCGAGGAGTGCGTGTTCGTACCCGCCACCGGGCTGCCGCACCGCGATGCCGCGCCGGTCACGGCCGAGGCCTTCGCCGAGCACCGCGCCGCCTCCGTCGAGGAGGGCGGCGAGCAGCGCCGCCACTTCCTGCGGGTCCGGGTCGGCGGCTGGGACGAGAACCTTGTCGTCACCGTCTTCGTCCGGGTCCACACGCAGGGCGGGATGCTGATGCTGGAGGTCGCACCGCATGTGCTGCTGCCGCTGCCGGTGCACTTCCTGAACGCCGACGCCGACGCCCAGCGGTACTTGAACAACCACTGGTTCGGCAAGGCGGTGTGGGCACTGGTGAACACCCCCCGCTCGTTCACGGCGGCCGTCCTCACCCTGTGCCGCGGCCTGGCGAGCTGGTGGCGGATCGTCACCGGCGGCCATGGCGGCGCCCGGCCGGAGGGGGCGTGGGCGTCGGTGCGCCAGATCGCCTCGCAGGACAACGGCACGATCTTCCACCTGATGGACTTCGACCGGTACCTGAAGACCATTCAGGACCGGGTGGTGGCCGGGGTGACCGAGGCCCTGCACGAGGCCGGCTGGCACACCGAGGAGTTCGCGCAGCGCGCGATCAACGTCGCCGAGGGCGGGGTGTTCATCCAGTCCGTGAACCAGAGCGCGTTCACCGTGGGCGGTTCGGGACACACCAACAACGTCAACCAGGCGGTCAAGGGGAGCAGCGGTGGCAAGTAACGGAACCGGCGGAACCGGTGGGACCGGCGGGACGGAGCAGCCCGCGGTGCGGCTCGGCGATGTCAGCGGCAGCGCCTTCAGTATCGGCGGCAGCAACCACACCAACAGCGTGACCCACCACCACGGGGGCGGCGGCCCGGCGGCCGGGCCCGGGGCGGAGGAGCTGCTGGAGGCCGTACGCGACCTCCGGGCCGCGCTGGTCCGGCTGCCGCGCGGCGCCGACCGGTCCGCCCTGGACGGCGAACTGGACGAGGTGGCGGGCGAGCTGGAGGACGAGGGCGCGATCCGCCCGGCCATGCTGACCCGGCTGCGGGGCGCGCTGGAGCGCTGGGCGCCGCTGGTCGACTCGGTGGGTGCGGCGGCCTCGCTGGGCGGCCTGCTGACGGCGCTGGGCGGCTGAGATGTCCCCTTCCACCCCCCGCTGGGACCCCCGCACCCAACGCTGGGTCCAAGACGCCCCCCCAACCCCACCAAAGCCCTCCCAGGCCCCGCCCCAGGTCCCTGCCCAGGCGCCTGCTCAGCCGCCTGCCCCGGCCGCGGGCCCTGCCCAGGCACCTGCCTCGGCCCCGGCGGCTCAAGCCCCGGCCCAGGCCCAGACTCAGGACCAGGCTCCGGCCCAGGCCGCGGGCCCTGCCCAGGTTCCTGCCCCGCCCCAGGCCCCGGCCCCGCCCCACCTGCCGCCGCAGCTGCCTCCGGTCGCCCCGGCGGAGCCGGTGGTGCCGGTGGGCAGCCCCGGTCCGCCGCGCGACCCCCGTGCGCGCAGCCCCTGGCTGACCCCGGCGACCGCGGGGATCGCGGTGGCGGCCGTTGCGCTGGGTGCCGCCGCCGTGTGGTTCGTACAGCGGGACGAGGGGCCGGAGGCCGGGGCGCAGGCCCCGGTCGTCACCCTCACGGACGCTCCGAGCGGGTCCCCGTCCCGGGAGGAGCCGGCTCCGGGCCCGGAGGAGTCCGAGTCGCCCTCGGTCTCGGCCTCACCGTCACCCTCGCCGTCCAGCTCGGCTTCCGGCGGGGCCGGTGGCCACCGGGTGGTCACCGACGCCGAGGGCTTCACCGCGGCGGTCCCCGCCGACTGGAACCGCGAGGAGACCCCCAACGGAGTGTTCTACCGTTCACCGGACCGGACCGCCCTGCTCCAGTTCTTCCCGGTCACCGAGCCCGAACTGAGCCCGCTCGACGCGGTCAAGGGAGCCTCGGCGGGTCTCCGGAGCGGTACCTCCGGCTACACCGAGATCCGGGTCGGGACGGTCCCGGACGGCTCCGGAGCCGCCGAACTCGTCTACGAGTACGACAGTGCCGAGTCCAAGGGCCGGCGGCGCGGCGTGGAACGCGTCCTCCTCCTGCCGGGCGGCGCCAAATGGGCGGTGCTGGCCGCCGGCCCGGCCGGAGAGTGGCCGCGTACCCAGGAGAATCTGAAGGCGGCGCTGGAGGCCTTCCGGGTCAGTGCTTGAACATGCCCGGGGTGTAGTGCCCCGGCACCGAGCGGGTGGTCACGGCGAACCGGTTCCACGAGTTGATCGTCACGATCACCGCGGTCAGCTGGGCCAGTTCCGCCTCCTCGAAGTGCTTGGCGGCGCGCGCGTACACCTCGTCCGGGACGAAGCCCTCCGTCAGGAGGGTGACGGCCTCGGTGAACTCGATCGCCGCCAGCTCCTTCTCGGTGTAGAAGTGCCGTGACTCGGCCCAGGCGCCGAGCTGGACGATCCGTTCGACGGTCTCGCCCGCGGCGATCGCGTCCTTGGTGTGCATGTCGATGCAGAAGGCGCAGTGGTTGAGCTGCGAGGCGCGGATCTTGACGAGTTCGACGAGGACCGGGTCCAGGCCCTTCCGGGCGGCGATCTCCAGGGCGACCATCGCCTTGTAGACCTCGGGGGCGAGCTGGTGCCATTGCATGCGGGCGGGCTCTTCGGCGGCGTAGGTCCTGTTCGTGGTGGTATCTGCGTTGTTCGTCATGTATCCACCGTAGGCCGTGGAGCGTCCGCCGATATGGTCCATATCCATGACGGATTCCTGGGCCAATTCGATCGGCTTCGACGGCGCCGATCTGCATCTGGAGCCGGCCGCCGGCCGCGGGCTGAAGGCCGGTCTCGCCGAGGCGCTGCGGGAGGCCGTGCGCGGGGGCCGGCTGGCGCCCGGCGTCCGGCTGCCGTCCTCCCGCAGCCTCGCCGCCGACCTGGGCATCGCCCGCAACACGGTCGCCGAGGCGTACGCCGAGCTGGTCGCCGAGGGCTGGCTCACGGCCCGGCAGGGCTCCGGCACCCGGGTCGCGCCGCGGGCCCGGCCCCGCAAGGGCGCCGCGGCGCCGCTGGTACGCCTTCCCACCCGGCAGGGCCGGGCAACGTACAGCCTGCTGCCCGGCTCCCCGGACCTCGGCGGCTTTCCGCGCGCGGCCTGGCTGACGGCGGCCCGCCGAGCCCTGACGGACGCCCCGAACGAGGCCTTCGGGTACGGGGACCCGCGCGGCCGGGTGGAGCTGCGGGAGGCCCTCGCCGGATACCTGGCGCGGGCCCGCGGGGTGTACGCGGACCCGGAGCGGATCGTGCTGTGCGCGGGCTTCGTGCACGGGCTGATGCTGATGGCCCGGGTGCTGCGGGCCCGGCGGGTGCGGGAGGTGGCGGTCGAGTCGTACGGCCTGGGCGTGCACCGGGGCCTGCTGGCGGCGGAGGGGCTGCGGACCCGTCCGCTGCCGCTGGACGCGGCGGGCGCGTGCACCCCGGACCTGTCCGGCATGGCCGCGGGGGCGGTCCTGCTCACCCCGGCGCACCAGTTCCCGACCGGGGCCGCGCTGACCCCGGAGCGGCGGGCGGCTGCGGTGGACTGGGCGCGGGCCGCCGGCGGGGTGATCCTGGAGGACGACTACGACGGGGAGTTCCGCTACGACCGCCAGCCGGTCGGGGCGCTGCAGAGCCTGGACCCCGACCGGGTGGTGTACCTGGGAACGGCCAGCAAGTCCCTGGCGCCGGGGCTGCGGATCGGCTGGATGGTGGTCCCGCCGGGCCTGCTGGACGAGGTGCTGGCGGCCCGCGGCCCGGTCGACTGGACCTGCAGCGCGCTGGAGCAGCTGACCCTGGCGCAGTTCATCACCTCGGGGGCGTACGACCGGCACGTACGCGGCATGCGGCTGCGGTACCGGCGCCGGCGGGACCAGTTGGTCGCGGCGCTGGGCGGGCGGGTCGCGGTCTCCGGGATCGCGGCGGGGCTGCACGCGGTCCTGGACCTGCCGCCGGGCACCGAGCGGGCCGTCCTCCAGGCCGCCGCCTGGCACAGCCTGGCCCTGGACGGCCTGTCGGGCTTCCGGCACCCGGAGGCGGACCTGCCGCCCCGCGACGCACTGGTGGTCGGCTACGGCACCCCGACGGACAGCGCCTGGGCCCCCACCCTGGCCGCCCTCTCCGCCGCCCTTCCCTAGGCGGCGTCCGGCCCCGGCCCGGGCCCCTCGCCCGGGTCGCCGAAGCGGGCCAGGGCCAGGGCGCCCGCCACTGCCACCACGAAGCCGAGGATCGCCAGCCAGGACAGGCCCGGGCGGGTGGTGTCGCCCAGCCAGACCACGCCGATCAGGGCCGGCCCGATCGTCTCGCCGAGGACCATGCCGGCCGTTGCGGCCGTCACCGAACCGCGTGCCAGCGCCGAGGTCAGCAGCAGGAAGCCGGCGGCGCCGCCCAGCAGCAGGGCGTACAGCGCCGGATTGGTCAGGACGGCCGGGGAGATCTCGTCGATCAGGCGGACCGCGACCTCCACCACCCCGAAGCCGGCGCCGGCCCCCAGCCCCAGCACCAGGGCCCGCGGCCCGTCCGGCAGCCGGCCCGCCGCCGCGCCCGCCAGCAGGATCAGCACCGCCGTCAGGAGCAGGCCCAGCCGCAGGGCGGTCGAGCCGGGCCGGGTGCCCTCCGGGCCCGCGGCGAGGCCGAGCATGAAGAGGCCGGCGCAGACCACGCCGACCGCCGTCCATTCCGTCCGGCTCAGCCGCACCCGCATCAGCCGGGAGGCCACCACCGCCGTCACGGCGAGACTGGCCGCCAGCGCAGCGCTCACCGCGTAGATCGGGAGGTGGCGCAGCGCGATGATCTGGAGGACGAACCCGGCCCCGTCGAGCGCCAGACCGAGCAGATACCGCCACTGCCGGAGCGCCCGCAGCAGCAGGGCCGCATCCACCCCCGAGCCGCCGGACGGACCGGCCGCGGCCCGGGCCGCGACCGCCTGGAGCACCGAGGCCGTACCGAAACAGACGGCCGCGCCCAGCGCAGAAAGCATCCCAATCAGCACAAACAGACTGTAGTGGAGGGGTGATCAGACGGCCGGATTCCGTCCCCTCCACCCCCGGCTCTAGTCTGTCCGCTGTACGCCACCGTCAGGGGGAGCATCGGACATGGACAGCAGCACCAGTACTCGGCGACGCATGCGTTCCGGCGGGGTCGCCCTCGGCGGCATGGGTCTGCTCGCGGCGGCCCTGGTCGCCTGCGGCAGCAGCAAGGAGCCGGACCGGCGCTGCGCCGACCGCCTCACGCTCGACCAGTACTCCATGGAGGAGTGCAAGAAGGGCGGCCGGGGCTCGTACTACTACGGCGGCCACGTCCCCACCGGCAACAAGGTGTCCGGCGGCAGCTTCGACAAGAAGGCCGTCGAGCGGGGCGGCATCGGCGGCGGCTCCTCCTCCAGCGGCGGCTGAGCACCGGCATGCAGCGGCACACCATCGAGCCCCGCCCCGGCTGGCAGCAGACCGTCGAGGAGCAGGGGCTGATCTACCCGCTCACCCGCTACCCGGACGACTCCCTGCGCCCCTACTGGGACGAGAGCGCCTACTACGCCTTCAGCCTCCCCGAGGTGGAGGCGCTGGAGGACGTGGTCGAGGACCTGCACGCCATGTGCCTGGCCGCCGCCGCGCACATCGTGGAGCAGGACCGTTTCGCCGACCTCGGGATCACCGACCCCCGGCTGCGCGAGCGGATCGTGGAGTCCTGGGGCCGCCGCACCGAACAGCCCTCCCTCTACGGCCGCTTCGACCTGCGCTACGACGGCACCGGCCCGGCCAAGATGCTGGAGTACAACGCGGACACCCCCACCTCCCTGGTGGAGGCGGCCAGCCCGCAGTGGTTCTGGATGGAGGAGCGTTTCCCCGGCGCCGACCAGTGGAACTCCCTCCACGAGCGCCTCGTGGACGCCTGGCGCCGCCAGGCCGAGCTGCTGCCGCCCGGCCCGCTGCACTTCGCGCACTCCGAGGCCGACGAGCTCGGCGAGGACCTGATGACGGTCGCCTACCTCCAGGAGACCGCCGAGCAGGCCGGCATCGAAACGCACGCCCTGGCCGTGGAGAAGATCGGCTGGGACCGGCTGTCCGGCCGGTTCGTGGACGAGAAGCTCCGCTTCATCCGCAGCTGCTTCAAGCTCTACCCGTGGGAGTGGCTGGCCACCGACCCGTTCGCCCCGCAGGTCCTGGACACGATGGACAACGGCGGCGGTTCCGGCACCACCTGCTGGATCGAGCCCGTCTGGAAGATGCTGCTCTCCAACAAGGCGCTGCTGGCGGTCCTGTGGGAGCTCTTCCCCGAGCACCCGAACCTGCTGCCCGCCTACCTCGACGGCCCGCGCGAACTCGCCGAGGACGGCGGGTACGTGGCCAAGCCGCTGCTCGGCCGCGAGGGTGCCGGGGTCACGGTCCACGAACCGGGTCCGGACGGGGTGCCGTTCACCCCGCAGGACGGGGAGACGTACTGCTTCCAGGCCCTTGCCCCGCTGCCCGAGTTCGACGGCAACCGCGTGGTGCTCGGTGCGTGGGTCGTCGAGGACGAGGCGGCGGGGCTCGGCATCCGGGAGTCCGCGGGGCTGATCACGGACGAGTACGCCCGCTTCCTGCCCCACGTGATCCTCTAAAGGGATAATTCGGCTAGACGGACAGCTCGGCGCGCAGCTGGTCCAGGCCCCAGTCGAGGTCCTCCTTGCTGATCACCAGTGGCGGGGCGATCCGGATGGTGGAGCCGTGGGTGTCCTTCACCAGCACCCCGCGTTCCATCAGCCGTTCGGAGATCTGCCGCCCGGTGCCGTGCGAGGGGTCGATGTCCACCCCGGCCCACAGGCCCCGCCCGCGGACGGCGGTCACCGCGCCCCCGCCGGTCAGCAGGCCCAGCTCCCCGTGCAGGTGGTCGCCCAGCTCGGCGGCCCGCTGCTGGTACTCGCCGGTGCGCAGCATCGCGATGACCTCCAGGGCGACCGCGCAGGCCAGCGGGTTGCCGCCGAAGGTGGAGCCGTGCTCGCCGGGCCGGAACACCCCGAGCACGTCCCGGTCGGCGACCACCGCCGACACCGGCACCACTCCGCCGCCGAGTGCCTTGCCCAGGATGTAGACGTCCGGGACGACCTCCTCGTGCTCACAGGCGAAGGTCTTCCCGGTGCGCCCGAGGCCCGACTGGATCTCGTCCGCCATGAACAGGACGTTCCGCCGCCGGGTCAGTTCCCGTACACCGCGCAGGTAGCCGGCCGGCGGCACCAGCACCCCGGCCTCGCCCTGGATCGGCTCCAGCAGCACCGCCACCGTGTTCTCGGTGACGGCCGCGGACAACGCGGTCAGGTCGCCGTACGGGACGATCTCGAACCCGGGGGTGTAGGGCCCGAAGTGGTCGCGGGCCTCGTGGTCCGTGGAGAAGGACACGATGGTGGTGGTCCGGCCGTGGAAGTTGTCGGCGGCGACCACGATCTTGGCGTGCCCGTCCGGTACGCCCTTGACTTCGTAGCCCCACTTTCTGGCCGTCTTCACCGCCGTCTCGACCGCTTCTGCACCCGTGTTCATGGGAAGCACCATCTCCTTGCCGCACAGCTCGGCGAGCTGCGCGCAGAAGTCGGCGAACCGGACGTGGTGGAAGGCCCGCGAGGTGAGGGTCACCCGCTCCAGCTGAGCCTTGGCGGCATCGATCAGACGGCGGTTGCCGTGGCCGAAGTTGAGAGCCGAGTAACCGGCGAGCATGTCGAGGTACCGCCTGCCCTCGACGTCCGTCATCCAGGCACCTTCGGCTGAGGCGACCACGACGGGAAGCGGGTGATAGGTGTGCGCGGCGTGCGCGTCGGCGGAGCGGATGGCATCAGCAGTTGTCGACACGGGGTCTCCGTTTCGTCCGTCCTGGCCTGTGACGTGGGTGGCGTCACTTTCTATCGTCGCTCCTCGCCGCGGACGGGGAAAGCGTCCGGGTGTCGGGGCCGATAAGGTGTGCGGTACGCACGGCGACTGGCGTACGGAGATCCAACTCCGGGGGAGTCGTGCGCGCACGTCCGCACACAGGGCCGCTCGCCTGGGCCTCGCGGGGTACGAACCACCATCGACCCCGGAGGAGCCCGCCATGACCGCGCGCCATCCCGCCCTGCTGTCCACCGATCCCGAGCTCGCCGCGCTCGTCGCCGCGGAGGAACGGCTCCAGGCCGACACCCTGCGTCTGATCCCCAGTGAGAACTACGTCTCCGCCGCCGTGCTGGAGGCCTCCGGGACGGTGCTGCAGAACAAGTACAGCGAGGGCTACCCCGGCCGCCGGTACTACGAGGGCCAGCAGAACATCGACCGGGTGGAGGCGCTCGCGGTCGAGCGGGCGAAGGGCCTGTTCGGCGTCGACCACGCCAACGTCCAGCCGTACTCGGGCTCCCCGGCGAACCTGGCCGTGTACCTGGCCTTCGCCCGGCCGGGTGACACGGTGATGGGCATGGCGTTGCCGATGGGCGGCCACCTGACACACGGCTGGGGGGTCTCGGCCACCGGTTCGTGGTTCCGGGGCGTGCAGTACGGCGTGCGCGCTGACAGCGGCCTGATCGACTACGACGCGGTGCGCGAGCAGGCCCTCGCCGAGCGCCCGAAGATCATCTTCTGTGGGGGTACGGCGCTGCCGCGCACCATCGACTTCGAGGCCTTCGCGTCGATCGCGAAGGAGGCGGGCTCGGTCCTGGTCGCCGACGTGGCGCACATCGCCGGCCTGATCGCGGGCGGGGCGCACCCCTCGCCGGTGCCGTACGCGGACGTAGTCTCGACGACCACCCACAAGACACTGCGGGGGCCGCGGGGCGCGATGCTGATGTGCCGGGAGGAGCACGCGAAGGCCATCGACAAGGCGGTCTTCCCGGGCCTCCAGGGCGGCCCGCACAACCAGACGACGGCGGGCATCGCGGTGGCCCTGCACGAGGCGGCCCAGCCGTCCTTCGTGTCGTACGCGCACGCGGTGGTGGCCAACGCGAAGGCTCTCGCGGCGGCGCTGCTGGAGCGGGGCTTCGACCTGGTGTCGGGCGGTACCGACAACCACCTGGTGCTGATGGACCTCACGGCGCAGGGGGTGCCGGGGAAGACCGCGGCGAAGGCGCTGGACCGGGCGGGGATCGTGGTCAACTACAACACCGTCCCGTTCGACCCGCGCAAGCCGTTCGACCCGTCCGGGATCCGGATCGGCACCCCGTCGCTGACCTCCCGCGGGCTGGACGCCTCCCACATGCCACAGGTCGCGGACTGGATCGTGCGGTCCGTCGCCGCAGCCGCAGCCGGGGACGAGCCCGCCCTGGCCGCGATCCGCGCCGAGGTCGCCGACCTGATGGCAGCCTTCCCGGCCCCCGGGCTCCCGCTGTCGTAGCCCTGCGGCCCGCCGTCCTGGGGCGCCGCCCCAGACCCCGCGCCTCAAACGCCGGCGGGGCTGGAGTCGGGCTCCGCCCCGGGAAAGCGGTCGCCCGGCCGGGGTGAGATTCGGCCGCCGGCGGGCCCGAGTGACCCCCCACACCTGAGAGAATGGGTGCATGGCTTCTGATCGTCCTCGCGCGCTCTCCGGTATCCAGCCCACCTCCGGTTCGTTCCACCTCGGGAACTACCTCGGAGCCATCCGCCAGTACGTCGCCCTGCAGGAGACGCACGACGCCTTCTACATGGTCGTCGACCTGCACGCGATCACCATGCCGCAGGAGCCCGCGGCCCTCCGGCAGAACACCCGGCTGTCCGCCGCCCAGCTCCTCGCCGCCGGGCTCGACCCCGAGCGCTGCACGCTGTTCGTCCAGAGCCATGTGCCCGAGCACGCGCAGCTCGGCTGGGTCATGAACTGCATCACCGGGTTCGGCGAGGCCAGCCGGATGACCCAGTTCAAGGACAAGTCCGCCAAGGGCGGCGTCAACAACGCGACCGTCGGACTGTTCACCTATCCGATTCTCCAGGTCGCCGACATCCTCCTGTACCAGGCGAACGCCGTGCCGGTCGGTGAGGACCAGCGCCAGCACATCGAGCTGACCCGGGACCTCGCCGAGCGCTTCAACCAGCGCTTCGGCCAGACCTTCACCCTCCCCGCGCCGTACATCGTCAAGGAGGTCGCGAAGATCTACGACCTCCAGGACCCGGCGATCAAGATGTCGAAGTCGGCGTCCTCGCCCAAGGGCCTGGTCAACCTCCTCGACGAGCCCAAGGTCACCGAGAAGAAGATCAAGAGCGCGGTCACCGACACCGACACCGTGATCCGCTTCGACACGGAGAACAAGCCCGGCGTCAGCAACCTGCTCACCATCTACTCCACCCTCACCGGCACCGCCATCCCGGTCCTGGAGGAGAAGTACGAGGGCAAGGGCTACGGCGCGCTGAAGACCGACCTCGCCGCCGTGATGGTCGATTTCGTCACACCCTTCAAGCAGCGCACCCAGGAGTACCTGGACGACCCGGCGGAGCTGGACGCCGTGCTGGCCAGGGGCGCGGAGAAGGCGCGGGCGGTCGCCGCCGAGACCCTCGCCCAGGCCTACGACCACCTGGGCTTCCTCCCCGCCAAGCACTGACGATCCGAGGACCCTGGCAGGAACGGGGGTGCTGCCCCCACACTGGAGGGCGGCACACTCGGCACACTCGGGCCACAGCCGACACACAGACACGAGGAGACATACGTGGGGACCGTAACGCTCGGCGTTTCGATCGCGGTCCCGGAGCCGTACGGCAGCCAGCTCCAGCAGCGGCGGGCCGGCTTCGGGGACGCCGCCGCGTACGGCATCCCCACGCATGTCACCCTGCTGCCGCCCACCGAGGTGGAGGCGGACCGGCTCCCGGAGATCCGGGCCCACCTCACCGAGGTCGCCGCGGCCTTCCGGGCCTTCCCGATGCGGCTGGCCGGCACCGGCAGCTTCCGCCCGCTCTCCCCGGTGGTCTTCGTCCAGGTGGTCGAGGGCGGCGCGGGCTGCACCCGGCTCCAGGGCCAGGTCCGCGACCCCGAGGGGCCGCTCCGCCGCGAGCTGGCGTTCCCGTACCACCCGCACGTCACCGTCGCCCACGGGATCTCCGAGGAAGCGATGGACCTGGCCTTCGCCGAGCTGGCCGACTATGCGGCCGACTGGGTCTGCGAGGGCTTCGCGCTCTACGAGCAGGGCTCCGACGGGGTCTGGCGCAAGCTGCGCGAGTACCCGTTCGGGCGCGGCCCGGCCGGCGTCCCGGCGCAGCTCGGCTCCCCGGTCGACGAGCCGACCATACGACGCTCCTGAGGGAGCACACGCAGGGTCAGGAAGCGGAGTCGGCGCAGCACGAGCACGTGCATCGGGCGAAAAGTCACAGTGGACGACCGTAGCGCCCAAAAGCGGCAATCCCGGCTATTTCCGGCGTCTCACATTACGGTGCCCGCATGGACTGGCTGAAGAAGCTCCCCGTGATCGGCCCACTGGTGACCCGTGTGATGCGGTCCCGCCCGTGGCACGCGTACGAGCGTCTCGAACGGACGCACTGGAACCGGCTCGCCGCCGCCATCACCTTCATCAGCTTCCTCGCGCTCTTCCCGCTGATCGCCGTGGCCGCGGCGGTCGGCGCGGCGCTGCTCACCCCGGGCCAGCTGCAGAAGCTGGAGGACAGCCTCGCCGAGCAGGTGCCCGGGATCTCCGAACAGCTCAACCTCTCGGGCCTGGTCGACAACGCGGCCACCATCGGACTGGTGGCCGGCGCCCTCCTCCTCCTCACCGGCATCAGCTGGGTCGGCTCCATGCGGGAATGCCTGCGCGCGGTCTGGGAGAAGGACGACGAGGACGAGGGGAACCCGGTGGTCCGCAAGGGCAAGGACGCCCTGGTGCTGCTCGGCCTCGGTGCCGCCGCCCTGGCCTCCGCGCTCGCCTCGATCCTCGGTTCCACCGCCGTCGGCCGGTTCGGCGACTGGCTGGGCATCCCCGAGCGCGGCACCGGCGGGGTCGTGCTGCGGGCCGGCGCCTTCGGGGTCGGGGTGATCGCCGCCTTCCTGCTCCTGCTGTACCTGCTCACCCTGCTGCCCGGGGTGCACCCGCCGCGCCGCCGGCTGATCGAGGCGGCACTGATCGGCGCGGCGGGCTTTGAACTGCTGAAGCTGCTGCTCAGCGGCTATATGCGGGAGGTCGCGACGAAGAGCATGTACGGCGCCTTCGGCGTGCCCATCGCCCTGCTGCTGTGGATCAACTTCACGGCGAAGCTGCTGCTGTTCTGCGCGGCCTGGACCGCCACCGACGAGGGGCCGGTCGACGGGTCGGACGACGGGTCGGCGGAATTCACTCCTGAGGGCGACGGGTCCCCCGGCCGCGCGGCCAGCGCCGGTTGACCACGAGGACCCCGCCGGCCAGCGCCACCAGCGCGCCGCCGGTCACGGCCAGGGCGATACCGAAACCTCCCGACTCCTTCTCGGCCGCCGCCGGGGTGTTGTCGTGGGACTGGGCGGGCGAGCCGAGCGGGCCGGTGTCCGCGCTCTTCGGCGGCACCAGCTCGCCGACCGGCTTGACCTTGCCGATCGCATCGAAGCCCCAGTTCAGCAGCGCGGCCGTCTCGTGGTAAACGGCATTGCCGCCGCCCGCGCTCGGGTTCATCACGGTGACCAGCAGCTTCCGGTCCCCGCGCTGGGCGATCCCGGTGAAGGTGGACCCGGCCATGGTGGTGGTGCCGTTCTTCACCCCGGCAATGCCCTTGTACGGGGCGAGCCCGACCGCGCCGGTCATCAGCCGGTTGGTGTTCTGGATCTCGAAGGTCTCGCGCGGCTTGCCCGGCACCTGCATGCCGGGGAACTTCGCGCTCGCGGTGCCGGCGTACTCCCGGAAGTCCTTCTTCTGCATGCCCGAGCGGGCGAACAGCGTGAGGTCGTACGCGCTGGACACCTGGCCGGGCGCGTCGTACCCGTCCGGGGTCACCACATGGGTGTCGAGGGCCTGGAGCTCCTCGGCGTGCGCCTGCATGTCCTTGACGGTCTTGTCGATGCCGCCGTTCATCGCGGCCAGGACGTGTACGGCGTCGTTGCCGGAGCGGAGGAACACCCCGAGCCACAGGTCGTGGACGGAGTAGTCGAAGCCCTCCTTGATGCCGACCGTGCTGCTGCCCGCGCCGACCCCTTCGGTGTCCTCGTAGCCGACCTTGCGCACCTTGTCCTTGGGCAGCGTGGGGAGCACCGTGTCCGCGAAGAGCATCTTGAGGGTGGAGGCCGGGGGCAGCCGCCAGTGCGCGTTGTGTGAGGCCAGCACCTCACCCGACTCGGCGTCCGCGATGATCCACGACCGGCCGGTCAGGCTGGTGGGCAGCGCGGGCGCCCCGGGCAGCAGGTTGACCTGCGTACCGGGCTGGCCGAGCCGGGCCCCGCCGAGGGTGGACATCTGGGCCGGCGGCACCGGCCCCTTCTTGGGGTCGTCGGCGTGCGCGGGGGCCGCGAGCACACCGGGGAGCAGCAGCGCGGCGGACATGACCATCACTACGGTCTTTTTGGCAGACACGATGGTGAAATTACCTTCCTTTTGTCGGTCTGCCTTCGCGGTTGGGCCAACAAGCCGCAAGCCCCGTCGGGACAGCCCACCCCGGCGCGTCCGTCCCGGGGACCCGCCGGATACTGGAGGTATGAAACTCGGCCGCGCCGCCTCCTGGTTCCTGCTCGCCTTCGGCGTGTGGAGCTGGTTCATCTGGGTGTCCTTCGTCCGGAACCTCTGGAAGGACGGCAGTGGCCTGGCCTTCGACGACGCGGGTGACCCGACCGCGTATTTCTGGGTCCATCTGATCCTGGCGATCACGTCCTTTCTTCTGGGGACGGCGGTCGGCTGGATCGGGTTGCGCGGGGTGCGGGCGCTGCGTCGAGAATCACGTGACGCCACATGACCGTCCTGATCTTCGCCCTGGTCGCGCTGGCCGTCTTCGCGCTGCTGTTCCTGGTCCACCGCTGGCTGTGGATCCGGCTGGTCCGTGACACCACGACGGCCGGCTCCCGGGCCCGCCGCGTCCTGACCGTGACCGCGTGGGCGCTGCCGCTGCTCGCGGTGGCCGCGCTGGTGTCGGAGCGGGCCGGGGCGCCCTTCTGGTTCCAGCAGGCGGTGGCCTGGCCGGGCTTCCTCTGGCTGGCGGTCCTGCTGTACCTGACGCTGGCGATGCTGGTGGCCGAACCGGTCCGGGCGGTGTGGCTGCGCCGGTCCGGAGTCACGACCGCTCCGGCCAAGACCCCGGCGGAGATCCCTGCGGAGGTTCCGGCGGAGATCCGGGCGGAGGTCCCGGTCGAGGTCCCCGCCCCGGCCGTGGGCGCCGGCCCCGGTGCGGCGGAGCGGTCCGGAGCGGCGGAGGCCGCCGCCCCGGCCGAGGAGCCCGGCGAGGAGCCCGGCGGGCCCGGGGTCAGCCGGCGGGTCTTCGTCGCCCGGAGCATCGCCGCCGCCGCGGTCGTGGCCGCCGGCGGAACCGTCGGCTACGGCACCCACGGTGTCCTCCGCGGCCCCCGGGTCAAGCGCGTCACCGTCCCCCTCGCCAAGCTCCCCCGCGCGGCGCACGGCTTCCGGGTGGCCGTGGTCAGCGACATCCACCTCGGCCCGATCCTCGGCCGCGCCCACACCGAGCGCATCGTCGCGACGATCAACCGCACCCAGCCCGACCTGATCGCCGTCGTCGGCGACCTCGTCGACGGCTCCGTCGAGAACCTCGGGCCGGCCGCCGAGCCGCTGGCCCGCCTCCGGGCCCGGCACGGCGCCTTCTTCGTCACCGGCAACCACGAGTACTTCTCCGGCGCCGAGGAGTGGGTCGACCACGTCCGGGAACTCGGCCTGCACCCCCTGGAGAACGCCCGCCGCGAACTGCCGTACTTCGACCTTGCCGGGGTCAACGACGTCGCCGGCGAGAGCGAGGGCCAGGGGCCGGACTTCGCCCGGGCGCTCGGCGACCGGGACCGCACCCGGACCGCCGTACTCCTCGCCCACCAGCCCGTGGTCATCGACCAGGCCGTCGCCCACGGCGTCGACCTCCAGCTGTCCGGCCACACCCACGGCGGCCAGCTCTGGCCCGGGAACTACCTTGCCGACCTGGCCAATCCCACCCTCGCCGGTCTCGAACGCCACGGGGACACCCAGCTGTACGTGTCCCGTGGCGCGGGTGCCTGGGGACCGCCCGTGAGGGTCGGGGCACCGTCCGACATCACGGTGGTAGAACTCGCCTCATATCAGGCGTGACACCGCCGATTCGGTGGCGAATCGACCTTCCGCCGCGGAATTTTCCGTGATTGGGTGACCGGTATTCGGACAACGGGGGGAGAGTTCAGCGTGGGGTCGGTCGGTAGAAAGGTGATCGCCGGAGGCTTGGTGCTGGCCGCCGCCGGCGTCGCGGGCTGGCAGTTGCTGCCGTCCGACGACGAGAAGAAGGACGCGATCAAGGTCGGCACCACCGATGTCGCCTCCTCGCTGGACCCGGCCGGCGCCTACGACGCCGGCTCGTGGGCGCTGTACAGCAACGTCTACCAGTCGCTGATGACCGTCAAGGCGGGCTCGGAGACCCCGGTTCCGGACGCCGCGAGCTCCTGCGCGTTCATCGGCCAGAAACTCACCACCTACCGGTGCGAGCTGCGCCCCGGCCTGAAATTCGCCGGCGGGCGCGAGATCACCGCCGAGGACGTGAAGTTCTCCTTCGACCGGATCAAGGTGATCAGGTCCGAGCAGGGCCCGGTGTCCCTGCTCAGCACCCTGGAATCGGTCAAGGCCGAGGGCCGGACGGTCACCTTCAACCTGTCCGCCCGGGACGCCACCTTCCCCTTCAAGATCGCGACGGGTGCGGGCTCGATCGTCGACAAGGACAAGTACCCGGCGAACACCCTCCGCAAGGGCAACACGCTCGACGGCTCAGGCCCGTACACCCTGAAGTCGTTCAAGCCCGGCATCAGCGCCGAGCTCACCCCGAATCCCTCGTACACGGGCGAGGCCAAGCCGGCCCATGTCCCGGTCACCGTCCGGTACTACGAGAGTTCCGACGAGCTGAACCGGGCCTGGGAGACCCGCCAAGTCCACGTCGCCCACCGGGATCTGCCCCCAGCCGTGCTGGCCGGCCTCAACCCGAGCCTGAAGGACGTCCGGTACCAGCAGTCCGGCGGCACCGAGACCCGCAACATGGTCTTCAACGTCCGGCCCGGCAAGCCCATGGCCCAGCCGGCCGTCCGCAAGGCGGTGGCCGCCGTGCTGGACCGCGGCAAGCTGGCGAAGGGGACGTACAGCGGCACGGTCGCCCCGCTCTACTCGCTGATCCCGAAGGGCATCAACGGCCACAGCACGCCGTTCTTCGACGCCTACCAGCAGCCGAACGCCGAGGTCGCCCAGCAGATCCTCAAGGACGCCAAGATCACCACCCCGGTCTCCTTCACCCTCGGCTTCAATGTGCGCGGCGCGA
Organism: Streptomyces sp. NPDC002054; assembly: GCF_040296685.1. Classification (NCBI taxonomy): domain Bacteria; kingdom Bacillati; phylum Actinomycetota; class Actinomycetes; order Kitasatosporales; family Streptomycetaceae; genus Streptomyces; species Streptomyces sp. NPDC002054. The sequence goes on along the minus strand of NZ_JBEOXT010000014.1, from coordinate 106,797 downwards.
ACGTCGCCGAGGCGGCCGAGATCAAGAAGCAGCTGGAGGCCACCGGCCTGTTCCGGGTGACGACCGAGGCCGTGAAGGAGTGGCAGGACTTCCAGGCGGGCTATGCGGCCGGCGCCTACGACGCCTACACCATCGGCTGGATCGCCGACTTCCCGGACGCGGACAACTTCACCGCCCCGCTGGTCGGCGCCGGCTCCAGCATGAACAACGGCTTCTCCGACAAGGCCATCGACGAACTCATCACCCGGACCCAGTCGTTCGGCAACCGGGCCGAGGCCGCCGCCGACTTCCGCGAGGTACAGCGCCTGGTCGCGGACCGGGTCCCGATCCTGCCGATCTGGCAGAAGAAGGACTACGTCCTCAGCCGCGACGCCGTCACCGGCGGCCAGCACCTCTCGGACGGCACCGGTGTCTGGCGCCTGTGGGAACTCAACTGGCTCTGACCCGCCCCGGGATCCGGGTCAGGGCTTGCCCTCGTAGTTGGTGAGCACGCAGCCCTCGACCTTGGACCGCTCCAGCCGGTAGCCGCTCGGGGCGCTGAATCCGGGCCGGCATTCCAGCATCAGGAACTGGAGCTGGTAGAGGCCGTAGCGGACGCTCTCGTCGTTGGTCTCCACCGCGATGTTCTCGCCGACGAGCAGCCGGCTGGTGGTGGCCGACCGCCGGCCGTCCTTCAGGTCCTCCTGCTGGGCGGCCTTCGTCTGCCGCTGCAGGGTGGTCATATCGCCGACCACATCGAGCCAGTTCAGGTTGCCGGCGCGCTGCGCCCCGCCGGTGTTGCCGCAGATCGCGCGCTGCGTGATGCCCAGGGTCCGCGGGTCACCGGTCACGGCCGGCCGGTAGTCGATGGATTCGACGGCGACCTCGTCGGACGCCGTGGACATGGTCGTGCAGTCGACGGTGTGCGGATGGACGAGCTTCTTCAGCTCCGCCATCGTGGCCGCGCTGGGCAGGCCCAGGCTGCCGTGTGCCGGCTGGCCGGGCTTCTCCGGTCCGCCGGTGCCGGCCCCCGGGTCCGTCGGGGTTTCGAAGTTCGGGCTGCCCGTGCCGTCATCGGCGTGCACGAAGTCGCTGAGGGTGCAGTGCTCCACCAGGGCCTTCTCCTTCTTGTAGCCCTTGGGCGGGCCGAAGCTGGGATGGCAGGTGAGGATCCTCAGGTCCGAGCGGGAGAGGGCGAGGGCCGTCTTCGGCCCGGTCGGGGTGACGGCGAAGTTCTTGCCGACGAACACCCGGCTGAACAGGCCGTACGTCTCGTCCCCGGCGGCCCTCTTCTCCATGACGCGCTTCTTGTAGCCCGCCTGGAACTCCTTCATGTCCGAGACCATGTAGAAGACGAGCTCGGCGCGCTCGGTGCGGTCGCTGCACACGCCGCGCTCGGTCACGGACCACTTGCCGACCGTCGTCAGATCGGTCGATGGCAGCCGGCGGTCGCGGGGGTCGGTGCTCATGTCCTCGCAGGAGGCGTACTTCTGTACGTACCGCTGCGCCTCGGCCAGGCCGGTCGGTGCCGCCGCGGGTGCACTCGCCGCCGGGGAGGCAGCGGCACCGGCCGGCGCGGGTTTCTTGGTGTCCTCGCACGCGGACAGCGTGGCGAGACAGAGCAGGGAGGCCAGGACGGCGGAGAACCGCTTGATATGCATGTGTCGCTTTCGCCGGGTGACGGAAGTGGGGAGTGACATGCCCATGCTACGGCTGTGATCGTCAGGCCTTGCGGGCGCTTGCCGCCTGGGCCATGCCCGGGAGGAAGTCGGTGAACAGCTCGTGCACCTCGCGGACCAGCGGGCGCAGCACCCGGAAGCGGGCCAGCACGATGCCGCGGGTGGTCAGCTGGGCGCCGCGCTGGGCGAGCCTGCGGGTCTTCTCGCTGTTCTCGGAGCGGTCGAAGACCCAGTACAGGACCAGGCCCATCTGCGAGAGCCACATCAGCTCGGGGAGCAGGTCCGCCAGTTCGGCCGGCACCTTGGTCTTCGCTCCCGCCAGTACTTCCCGGTGCATGTCGATCGCCTGCTTGCGGGCGGGCTCCGACTCGGGGGAGAAGGGGCTGAGCGGGCTCTCCGGGTCCGCCGCGTTCTTGAAGAACTGGGCCGCGAACTCGTGGTAGGGCGCGGCGATGTCCAGCCAGGCGGTCAGGACTCCGGCGAGCCGGGTCTGCAGGTCGGTCTCCTGGTCCAGGATGGGGCGGACGGCTGCCTGGTGGGCCACGCCGATCCGGTCGTAGAAGCCCTGGACCAGGTGTTCCTTGGACTCGAAGTAGTAGTAGGCGTTGCCTACCGAGACCCCGGCCTCCTTGGCGATGGCCCGCATGGTCGTCTTGTCGTAACCGCGCTCCTGGAAGAGCCGGAGCGCGGTTTCGAGGATGAGCGTCCGGGTCTGTTCGCTCTTGGGGGCCTTCTGTTCCGTCACGGTATCCGAGCCTATCCGGGGATCTCGCACTGCTCGTCACAGGCTGCCGATCCGCCGCGGGTGGCCCCGCGCCAGGCGGCGGCGGCCAGCATCGTGGCCCGGGCGAAGGGCCGGCCCGCCGCGGTGGCCAGCCAGTTGGCCTTCGGCCGGTGTTCGGCCAGGGCCCACAGGCAGACGATGAACGCGTCGGTGCCGGTCCAGATCTGCCCGCGGTTGCCGATCACGGTGATCTCGCGGAGGGTCGCCGCATGGTCCAGCCCCGGATACGCCTGCCGGGCCGCGACCGACCCGGCCGGGATCAGCCGGAGCGGGACCAGCCACCGCTGCCCGAGCAGCCAGTGCCGGATGTGCACGCAGAGCGAGCAGTCGGCGTCGTAGAGGACGGTCAGCCGGTGGACGGCTCCCGTTGCCGCGGCCGTTGCCATGGCCATGGCCTAGGCACCGACCGGAGTGGCCCAGCCCTGCGGGGCGACCGGCGGGATCGGCGGGACCGGCGGGGTCTGCATGCGTTCCGCGATGCTCCGGCGGCGGATCTTGTTGAGCACCCAGACGTTGCCGAGGTGCATCACCCCGAGGACCAGCAGGACGACCCCGAGCTTGACCGAGAGCGCCTCGAACAGCGAGCGGGTGTCGGCCACGGCTTCCGCGGCCTTCAGGTAGAGGGCCACGAAGCCCAGGTTGACCAGGTAGAAGCCGACCAGCAGCAGGTGGTTGACGGCGTCCGCGAGCTTCTCGTCCCCCTGCAGGACGCTGGAGATGAAGATCCGCCCGTTGCGGCTCAGGGTCCGTGCCACCCAGACGGTGAGACCGATGCTGACGAGCAGGTAGATGACGTACGCGACCACGGTGAGGTCCATGCCCCCCGCCTCCTTGAACGTGTTCAAACGCTTGGCATGACTGACTGTAGGGCGGTTTTTGAACAAGTTCAAGCTTCTGTTGTCAGGGCCGGCGGAGCCGGTCCAGCAGCTCCTCCCGGACCGGCTCGATCCGCGGGTCCACCCGGTAGAAGTCGTGCCGCTGCAGCGGTACGAAGACCGGCTGGGCCGGAGCCCGGGGGCCGGCCGGAGTCCCCGCCGGAGCCGCCGGATCCACCCCGTCCGGCCACTCCGGCAGGTCCAGCCCGTGCCCGACCGGCCCTGCCAGCACATCCGTGTCCCGCCGTACGTTGGCCCAGCCGGCCAGCCCCTCCGGACCGCCCGCCCCGGCCCCGGCCGCCAGCTCCGCCACCGACTCCTCGGTCAGGTACGCCGGGTAGTGCCGCCGGAAGAAGCTCGTCAGCGGGCAGCCGGTGGTCAGCAGGGCGATCTGCGGCCGGTAGCCGGCCTTCGCCTGCAGCAGCGCCAGCACCGAGATCATCGACCCCATCGAGTGCCCGTGCAGCAGCACCCGCGCCTCCGGCCGCCCCTCCAGCAGCACCCCCAGCCGGTGCGTCAACTCCGGCACCCCGCGCCCGGTCCAGGTCGCGGGGGTGAACGGATGCCCCGACCGCGGCCAGAACGCCCCGAACGCCCACACCATCCCCGGATACCGGCGGGACTCGGCCCGCAGCACGATCGTCCGCGCCGCCAGCAGCACGGCCACGATCAGCGCCACCAGCATGAACGAGCCCAGCGAGGTCAGCAGCCGCAGCCCGTCGGCCATCAGCTCCTGGTACCGCAGCGACAGATAGTCCGGGCTGTCCAAGGCCAGCGACCCGAACACGCAGAGGACGAGCGTGACCAGCACGGCCGCCGCCGCCAGCCCCTGGTCCACATGGGTCAGCAGCTTCGGCGGATCCCCGGCCGCCCCCGCCCGGGCCTGCGCCAGCGCGAGGAGGTGCCGCCGCTCCTCGTACTCCTCCCTCTCCGCGTCCGACCGCGGCCCCGGCCGGCTCGCCCACCACCGCCGGGCCGCGAGCAGCGACATCAGCAGCGCGGTCAGCCCGGCCGCCGAGACGGTGACGATCGGCAGCGCAGCGGCGTTCGCCTGCACCGCGGCCGGCAACTGCACCCGCTGCCGCTCCGGTTCGGCGGTCAGCCAGTCCTGGGTCCACAGCAGGACGGCCGTCGAGCACAGCCAGGCACTGAAGCAGGCCAGCACGCCCATCGCCACCCCGGCCAGCCCGCGCAGCGGCACCCGGTCCGCCGGATTCCCCGGGGTCCACAGGCACAGCACGGCCAGCGCCAGCAGCAGCACCCCCTGCCCGAGGAGCAGCAGCGCGGTCAGCATGCCAATCCCCGGCAGCATGGCCTGGTTGGTCCGCGCCCCGCCCGAGCTGCCGTAGTACGCCGCCGCGCCCACGAGGGCGAGCAGGCAGCAGATACCCACGGCCCGCTCCCCGAGCCGCCCCGGCCACCACCAGGACCCGGCCGAGACCAGCACGGCCCCCGCGCCGATCACCGTGAACAGCAGCCAGGCCGTCCCGTCCCCGGCCCCGCTCTGGTACGCGGGCACGGTCAGCAGCATGGCCAGGGTCAGCACCCCCGCGCACAGGTGCCGGGCCGTCAGCCCCCGGGCCCGCCAGTTGTATTCCCAGAACAGGGGCGTGGCGAGCGGCCGGTCCGCCTTCTCCTCGTGTTTGACGGCCTTCCAGGGATCACCCGTCACCTCGGCCGTGCGCCGCACCGACCGGTACTCCTGCCGTTCGTCCCGGGCGCTGAACGACATCGACCCCAGGCCGATCACCGGAACCAGCGCGGCCAGCAGCATCCCCGTCACGGTGCCGTGCTGCCGGACGAAGTGCACCAGCGGATTGGCCTCCTTGCACACGCCCCCGGCCGACCCGCCCGTCCCGCACTGCCAGACCAGCTGGTCCATCGCCCCCTGCGCGAACGCGGCGACCGCCAGCATCGTCAGCGACAGCCCCAGCATCTGCGCCACCCACCGGTGCAGGGCGCTGGCCTTCCTCCGGTCCAGCCGGAAGGGCTGCATCCAGGCCACCTGATTGACCAGCAGGAAGGGCAGCAGGAACAGCCACAGGGCCCGGGTCGCCCCGCCGATGGTCAGCCGCGCCCAGTCGTAGACCTCCCGTATCACCCCGGGCCCGTGCTCCCGCACTCCGGCCGTCCGGTACACCCCCGCGCGTTCGTCCCCGCTGACCCGCTGGAGGCCGGAGGGTTGTAACGCCTCCTGCCGGTCCACGATCCCCATCCCCGGAACGACCACTTCGACTATGCCCACCCGCTGGTCCATCGGACCAGGCTGACAGCACGGGTCGCGGGCCCGCCATGCGTTATCGCAACTGACTCAGGATCAATTGCGTGGTCTCATTCTGGCGTTCGAGTGCAGGCAGGTGGCCGGCCCAGGAGAGTTCGGTGTACGTGGCCGCCGGCAGCCGTTCGGCCAGGGTGCGGGAGATCTCCCGGAACCCGGGCAGGTCGTGCGCGCCGCCGAACACCGCGGCCGGGACGCGAACGGCGCCCAGGTCGATCTCGGGCTCCGGCAGTTCGAGCTCCCCGTCGGCTTCCGCACCGGCCTCGAAGTTGTGCAGCTGCATGTCCCGGACCAGCGCCCGGGTCGCGTCGTCCGCCTCCGGCCCCAGCCAGGTCCGGGCGTTCAGCTCGGCCGCTCCGCGCAGGTCCCCGGCCTCCAGCAGGGCATCCTCGGCGTCCCCGAACTCCCGCACGTCCGGCGACGGTTCGTACCCCGGGACGGCGGAGCAGAGCAGTACCAGCCGGGTCACCCGGTCGGGGTGGGCCGCGGCGACCCGCAGGGCGACCGCCCCGCCGTACGAGGAGCCGACGAGCGCGGCCCGCTCGATCCCGAGCGTGTCCAACAGGGCGAGTACGTCGCCCCCGTCGCTGTACGGGGCGGTCGCCGCGGGGGAGTTCCCGCAGGTCCGGAAGTCGAGCCGGACCACCCGGTGTCCGGCCTCGGCCAGGGGCGCCCACTGGGCGTCCCACATCCGGCGGTCGCAGACGGAGGAGTGCAGCAGGACCACGGCGGGGCCGTCGGCCGGCCCGTCCACATCATGAGAAACGATCATCCGGCGATGATGCCACCGGTCGGCCGGCGGTGGCCCTCCGATTTCGGGCCCGCCGTCTCAGATGCTCAGCGAGCGCGCGTAGTTGAGCTGGTTCATCACCCACGGGAAGACGGCCTGGTTGGTCGCCGGGATCATCGTCGAGTGGTGCCGGCCGCCGCTGCTCACCGTCACCTGCACGTATCCGGTGGTGACCCGCTCCTTCATCAGCAGGAAGAACAGGCCGATCAGGCAGAACCAGGCGAAGATGATGGCCAGCACGATCGCATGGGTGGGGATCTTCTCCTCGGTGCGGGAGAAGTCCGTGGCGTTCCACATCGCGCCCTTGAGCGGCATGGCACCCGAAGGGGTGATGATCTGGTCCCCGGCGATGGTGATGTCGCCGAGGGAGAACCCCGGTCCGCCCGCGTACGCGGCCGGGCTCGCCCCGTACCCAGCCGCCGGCAGGGTCAGGCCGCCCCCGGCCATCGTCGGCGGGTGCTGCGGGGCGGCCGGATACGGCTCCGGATACGGCTGCGGATATCCGTAACTGGGGTTGCCGGGCCCCCACTTGTAGGCATCCTGGCCACTGCCGGCCGGCCCCGGGTCGCTCGCGTACGGATTCGGCTGCTGCTCACTCATGCCGCAGATCCTACGACCGTCCTGGAACGCGGCAGCACGCCGCTGGTCGGCTACTCGGCCTCCGGCTTGCGCCGGGCCGCCGCGAGGACCGCCTCGACGTCCAGGGTCACCTTGGCCCCGATGGACTCGGGCAGGGTGACGAGCTCGCCGGGGGCGTGGACGCGGTGGGTGTCGTACCCGTCGGCGACCGGGTCGGTCAGGAGGTGCAGGCGGTTGTGCTTGCGGTCGACGATCACGTAGACGGGGATCTTGGCGTTACCGTAGGCGACGACCTTGCTGCGCAGGTCGTTCTGGTAGTTACTCGACGTCACTTCGAGGACGAGCCGGAAGATCGAGGGGTCGTAGCAGTTGTTCTCGATGAGGTACTCGTCGCAGTCGGCATCCACGATGCAGAGATCGGGGATGGCGTAGTCCGACGGGCCGGCGGGCAGCCACAGACCGATGCCCTGATGCACCTCGGTCTCGCCTTCGTCCAAGCCTGCGGTCACGAAGGGACGGTCGATGCTTTTGATACCCCGGGAATGAGCCATGTCCGCTGGTGGAGTCACGACGATGACGCCTCCGATGATTTCGACGCGGTAGCCAGGGTTTCGCTCCATGAGCCGGTTGGCCTCGTCGAGTAGAGACCGGTCGCCAAGGGGCTGCTCAGCGGGTGCTGCGGACATCACGTGCCTCCCGTGGGCTGCTGTCGAGAGCATCATCGTAGGACGGGAACGGGCCCCGCGGCCCGATGCCGCGCGGTCACCCGAACAGGCGAAGGCCCCGCCCCCGGGTCCGTAGATCCGGGGGCGGGGCCTTCGTACAGCCTGCGACCGGCAGGGTCAGAAGCGGCGCGTGATCAGGGCGCGCTTTACTTCCTGGATCGCCTTGGTGACCTCGATGCCACGCGGGCACGCGTCGGTGCAGTTGAACGTCGTGCGGCAGCGCCACACGCCGTCCTTGTCGTTCAGGATCTCCAGGCGCTGCTCGCCCGCCTCGTCACGCGAGTCGAAGATGAAGCGGTGCGCGTTGACGATCGCCGCCGGGCCGAAGTACTGGCCGTCGTTCCAGAACACCGGGCACGAGGACGTGCACGCGGCGCACAGGATGCACTTCGTCGTGTCGTCGAAGCGCTCGCGGTCCTCGGCCGACTGCAGACGCTCGCGCGTCGGCTCGTTGCCCTTGGTGACCAGGAACGGCATGACATCGCGGTACGCCTGGAAGAAGGGCTCCATGTCGACCACGAGGTCCTTCATCACCGTGAGGCCCTTGATGGCCTCGACGGTGATCGGCTTCTCCGGGTTGATGTCCTTGATCAGCGTCTTGCAGGCGAGCCTGTTCTTGCCGTTGATCCGCATCGCGTCGGAGCCGCAGATGCCGTGCGCGCACGAGCGGCGGAAGGTCAGCGTGCCGTCCAGGTCCCACTTGATCTTGTGGAGACCGTCGAGCACGCGCTCCTTCGGGTCGATCTCGATCTGGAAGTCCTGCCACTCCGACTGGTCCGAGACCTCGGGGTTGAAACGGCGGATCCGGAAGGTGACCGTGATGTACGGGGAGGCCGCAGCCGCCGCCTCCATCTCGTCCATCTTGGACAGGGTGGGGGTTGCCATCAGTACTTACGCTCCATCGGCTGGTAGCGGGTCGTGACGACCGGCTTGTAGTCGAGCCGGACCGAGTCCGAGCCGTCGGCTCCGACCTCGCGGTACGCCATGGTGTGGCGCATGAAGTTGACGTCGTCGCGGTTGGGGTAGTCCTCGCGGTAGTGACCGCCGCGGGACTCCTTGCGGGCCAGTGCGGACACGGCCATGACCTCGGCCAGGTCGAGCAGGTTGCCCAGCTCGATGGCCTCCAGCAGGTCCGTGTTGAAGCGCTTGCCCTTGTCCTGCACGGACACGTTCTTGTAGCGCTCGCGCAGCTCCGCGATCTTCTCGACCGCCGTCTTGATGGTCTGCTCGGTACGGAACACCATCACGTTGGCGTCCATCGTCTCCTGCAGCTCCAGGCGCAGCTCGGCGACCCGCTCGTTGCCGGTGGAGTTGCGGAGCTGCTCGACCTGGTCGACCACCAGCTGGGCCGGGTTCTCCGGCAGCTCGACGTAGTCGTTCTCGGCCGCGTACTTCGCCGCCGCGATACCGGAGCGCTTGCCGAAGACGTTGATGTCCAGCAGCGAGTTGGTGCCCAGGCGGTTCGCGCCGTGCACCGACACGCACGCGACCTCGCCGGCCGCGTAAAGGCCCGGGACGACGGTGGTGTTGTCGCTGAGGACCTCACCCTCGACGTTGGTCGGGATGCCGCCCATGGCGTAGTGCGCGGTGGGCTGGATCGGGATCGGGTCCGTGTACGGCTCGATGCCCAGGTAGGTGCGCGCGAACTCGGTGATGTCCGGGAGCTTGGCGTCCAGCTGCTCCGGCGGCAGGTGCGTCAGGTCCAGGTACACGTGGTCCCCGGCCGGACCGCAGCCGCGGCCCTCGCGGATCTCGGTGTAGATGGAGCGCGAGACGACGTCACGGGACGCGAGGTCCTTCATGACCGGCGCGTACTTCTCCATGAAGCGCTCGCCGTCCTTGTTGCGGAGGATGCCGCCCTCACCGCGGGCGCCCTCCGTCAGCAGGATGCCCATGCGCCAGATGCCCGTCGGGTGGAACTGGAAGAACTCCATGTCCTCCAGCGGCAGACCGCGCCGGTAGCAGGCCGCCTGGCCGTCACCGGTCAGGGTGTGCGCGTTGGAGGTCACCTTGAAGAACTTGCCGGTGCCGCCGGAGGCGTAGATGACGGACTTCGCCTGGAAGACGTGGATCTCGCCGGTGGCGAGCTCGTACGCGACCACACCCGCCGACTTCTTGACGCCGTCGACCTCGGTGATGAGCTGGTCCAGGACGTAGAACTCGTTGAAGAACTCCACGCCCTCCTTGACGCAGTTCTGGTACAGCGTCTGGAGGATCATGTGGCCGGTGCGGTCCGCGGCGTAGCAGGACCGGCGGACCGGCGCCTCGCCGTGGTTGCGCGAGTGGCCGCCGAAGCGGCGCTGGTCGATGGTGCCGTCCGGGGTGCGGTTGAACGGCAGGCCCATCTTCTCCAGGTCGAGGACGGCGTCGATGGCCTCCTTCGCCAGGATCTCGGCGGCGTCCTGGTCGACCAGGTAGTCACCGCCCTTGACCGTGTCGAAGGTGTGCCACTCCCAGTTGTCCTCTTCCACGTTCGCCAGCGCGGCGGCCATGCCGCCCTGCGCGGCACCCGTGTGGGAGCGGGTGGGGTACAGCTTCGTCAGCACGGCGGTGCGGCTGCGCTTCGTCGCCTCGATGGCGGCGCGCATGCCGGCGCCGCCGGCGCCGACGATGACGGTGTCGTACTTGTGGATCTTCATGAGATTTGTCGCCTCAGCCCCGTTGCCTAGCGGATGTTCGGGTCGAAGGTGAAGATCACCAGCGTGCCCAGAAGGATGGTGAACACCGTGGCGGTGTAGAGCAGGCCCTTCAGCCACAGCCGCGTGTTGGCGCGCTCCGCGTAGTCGTTGATGACGGTACGCAGGCCGTTGGCGCCGTGCAGCATGGCCAGCCACAGCATCAGCAGGTCCCAGCCCTGCCAGAACGGGGACGCCCAGCGGCCGGCCACGAAGGCGAAGCCGATCTTGGAGACGCCGCCGTCGAGCACCAGCTGGATGATCAGGTGGCCGATGACCAGGACGACCAGGACGATGCCCGAGAGGCGCATGAAGAGCCACGCGGCCATCTCGAAGTTGCCGCGGGTCGACTTGGGCGTCTTGCTGGTGCGCTTGCGCGGGGCCTCGATGTACGGGGCCGGGTTGTCGACGTCATAGAGGGAGACCCCCTCCACGTCGCCGATCGCCTGGGCGGAAGAAGTGTCAGAAGACATGCGCGTCACTTCCCGAACAGTTCTTCGGCAGCGTGACCCAGGACGGGGAACACGGAATAGATCATGGTCACGGCCCAGAGCGCCACGACGGTCCAGAGCATCTGCTTCTGGTAGCGCGGGCCCTTGGACCAGAAGTCCACGGCGATGACCCGGAGACCGTTGAGCGCGTGGAAGATGATGGCGGCCACGAGGCCGTACTCCAGCAGCGCGACGATCGGAGTCTTGTAGGTAGCCACGACATCGTCGTACGCCTCAGGGGAGACGCGGACGAGAGCGGTGTCGAGGACGTGTACGAACAGGAAGAAGAAGATGAGGACGCCGGTGACTCGATGAGCCACCCAGGACCACATTCCTTCCCGGCCGCGGTACAACGTTCCAGCCGGCACGGAAAACCCTCCGGAAGCGGGGCGGGGGCCAGCCGGCTTCGTTGTCGGTCGGGCCCGGCCGGGTACGGTCCTCCGGCCCCGGACATCGTAGCGACGAGTTGTCGGTTCCTTCGCGCGGGGTCCATCGGTGTGATCAAACAGGCACGGACGGGCTATCCCACAAGGGCGAACAGGGTGATTCCGGGCGTACGGCGCCCAGGCATTCGGGCATTCGGGCCAGTTCGGACAACCGGGCTTGGGCGAGTCGCCGCAGCTCGTCGGCCGAGATGGCCCGCTCCTCGTCCTCCTCGTGCCCCATCCGGCGCCGGATCCCGGCCAGCACCTGGTCCGGATGCTCCTCCGCGGGGTGCCCGTCCAGGCAGATGACGAACGCGTGCCCGAACTTCCGTTCGTATTCGGCGTGGGCCGCGTCGAGCGCCAGGTGCGCGGCGTACGGGGCGTCCTCGTGCAGCTCCGTCGAGCACTCGACGGCCAGCGCCTCGGTCAGATCCGACTGGGCCATGTCGTACGAGGCTTCGTCCGCGGCGGCCAGCAGCGTGGCCAGATCCGGGTACGGTCGGTGCGCCGCCACCCGGTGGGCCCAGCGGTGGCTGCCGCAGCAGTGCAGCAGGACTCTCTCGGCGGCCTCGGTCGGCATCGCGTTGAACCGGGCGAGCGCGCTGCCGCGGACCTGGGCCGGGAGGGGGCTGGACAGCGGGGGGCTCCTCGGGACGTGTCTGGGGTGTGCCGCAACGCTATCGACGCGGGGGCGGGAGTGCCGCACGCGGAGGCGGATTTCACCCGGACGAGAAGAGCGGGGAAGGTGTAGGGAGACAGGAAGTCGGAGAAGGCGACCGAGGCCGCCACCCCCCACAGGAGAGGCCCCGGCCGCCGTCCGACACGGACTCGTGCGACAAGCCCGTATCCCTGTCAGCGTCGCGAGTGCGTTTTGTGTCACACCCCGCTTCGCACATGGATGGTTGCAGGTTGTACAACTCGTGGACGTGGGTGCGGGAAAGCCGTAACGTGCTGATTTGCGCAGGACGTACAGGACAGTGAACGGGTTGGGGACTTTGCTGGGGGACGACGCGGAGCTGACCGCCGCGGTGCTCGCGGCACAGCACGGCGACGAAAGCGCGTTCCGTACTGTGTACCGCGCCGTGCACCCGCGCCTGCTCGGGTACGTACGGACGCTCGTCGGCGACGCCGACGCCGAGGACGTGACCTCCGAGGCATGGCTGCAGATCGCCCGGGACCTGGCCTCCTTCTCCGGAGACGCCGACCGGTTCCGCGGCTGGGCCGCCCGGATCGCCCGCAACCGGGCCCTCGACCACATGCGCATGCGCGGCCGTCGGCCCGCCATCGGCGGCGACGAGACCGAACTCACCAGCCGCGCCGCGGACTGCGACACCGCCGGCGAGGCCATGGAGGCCCTCGCCACCGGCCGCACCATGGCCCTCATCGCCCGGCTCCCACAGGACCAGGCCGAAGCCGTGGTGCTGCGAGTGGTGGTCGGCCTCGATGCCAAGAGCGCCGCGCAGACCCTCGGCAAGCGGCCCGGGGCGGTCCGCACAGCCGCCCACCGTGGCCTGAAAAAGCTGGCCGAACTTCTCGAAACGGAGTTCGGAGCGGAGCCGGGAACGGAAGTCGGCCATAATGCCGGAGGCCACGCCGGGGGAGGCGGCGGCTCCGGGGGTGCGCGCGATCTCGACGCCGTGCCGGCGCAGCGCGGCCCCGGTGGGGACCTCGTACGGCGAACCGGTGTGACGGATTCACGTTGGCGGACGCAGAAGGACATGTGATGGCCGACGATCGCAACAGCTGGCTGGACGAGGCCGCGGCGGAGAAACTCCTGCGCGGCGAACCGGTCGGGCTCGTCGCCGATCACCCCGAGCAGGACGAGGCCGCCCGGCTGCGCCAGGCCCTGGAGGACCTCGCGCCGCGCCCGCTCGCGCCCGGCCCCGAACTGCCCGGCGAGGCCGCCGCCCTGGCCGCCTTCCGGGCCGCGCACCACCCCGCCGGCACCGCACCGGAAGCCGAAGCGGAATCCCCGCTGGGCCCCGCCGTGGAAGCGGAGCCGCTGGTGGCCCTCGGCATGCCCACGGTGGCCCGGCCCGCCCGGAACCGCACGTTCAGGTTTGGGCTGGCCGCCGCGGTGGCCAGTGTGGCGATCGGCGGGGTCGCCGCCGTGGCCGGCGGTGGACTGCTGGACCGCACCCTGCACGCGAGCGCGAGCCCGGCACCCGCGGTCTCGCTCACCACCGGCCCCACCCCGCTCCCGACCCCGGACCCGGCCGACGGTGCCGCCCGGCCCGGGACCACCGCGGGCGGCGGCCCCACCCCGTTCCGCGACGGCGCCGGCAGCCCCGGCGCCACGCCGTCCCCCGGCGGGGACGGCGCGGCCACCCCGGGCAGCGGCGGAGCCGCGAGCATCGGCGGCACCACCGGCGGCACCACCGGGGAGGACGGCCGCGGCCGGACGGGCGGCACCGACGGCACCCGCAAGGACCCGGACGGCTCGGCAACCACCGGCCCGGACGGGCACGGCGAGACCAAGGACCGGGACCGGAACCTCCGCATCGCCGACCTGTGCCGGGACTTCCGGGCGAACCGGCTCAACGACGACCAGCGGGATCGGCTGACCCGCGCCGCCAAGGGCGCCCAGCGGGTCAAGCAGTTCTGCGACCGGCTGCTGGACGGCGGCTCGGGCGGCACCGGGGGCGACCGCGACACGGGCTCGGACGGCTCGGCCGGGGGCGGCGAGATCCTGGAGGCGCCGACGCGGATGCCGGCCGATCCGGTCCCGCCGGCTGCGGCGGAGAACTCCCTGGGGCTGATCCAGGACACCCGGCTGTAACACTTTTCGAACCGGCGGCGCAGTACATATCGAGCCGACTGGTCATCGGCCGCGCATGAGCCGGGGTTCCCCCCGTACCTCTGGGCTCTGCGCACCCGGCGCGGGCGGGGCACGTTCCCCCGGCCCTGCCCGCGCCCCCTACGTCACCAGTAGACGACGACCTTGTCGCCGACGGTCACCTGGTCGAACAGCGCCGCGAGCTTGCCCTTGTCCCGGACGTTCACGCAGCCGTGCGAGGCGCCGTTGTAGCCGCGCGCCGCGAAGTCCGAGGAGTAGTGCACGGCCTGGCCGCCGCTGAAGAACATCGCGTACGGCATCGGCGTGTGGTAGATCGTCGACGTCCACTCCTTGGCCTTCCAGCCCACGTTGAACACGCCCTCACGGGTCGGGGTGTTCTCCGAGCCGAAGCGCACGTCCATCGTGGAGACGACCTTGCCGTCGATCATCCAGGCCAGGGTGCGGCTCTCCTTGCTGATGCACATCACCCGTCCCGTCATACAGCGCGGGTCCGGCGCGGCCACCTCGTTGGTGGTCGGCGGACGCAGCTCGTCCGCGGTGGGCTGGCGGGTGACGCTCTGCACCTTCTTCCAGGTGGCCTGGTCGACCCCGCCCGAGACGGTCAGAGCGTGCTTGCCCTGGAAGGACTTGACCGCGGCCGTGGTCTTGGAGCCGTAGAACGCGGTGGGCGCCGTCTTCAGGAGGCCGATCTGCCGGAGCCGGGCCTGGAGTTCGCGGACCTTCTCGCTCTCGTCGCCGTTCGCCATCACATACGTGACGGTGGGCGAGGCGGAGGCGGAGGGCGAGGCGGACTTCGACGCGGACGGCGACGGCGAGGAGGATGCACCGGACTTGTCGTCCGTGGAGGCCGAAGGCGAGGGCACCGGGGCCTCGGAGGAGGAGCCGCCGCCCGACGGGGACGGGGCGAGCGCCGCGGGCGCGGCCGGCTTGCTCTTGCTCTCCTGCGGGCCGCAGGCGGTGGCACCGGCGGCGAGCGCGACGGCGGTGGCGCCGGCGGCGAGCGTACGGGCTATGACTCTCTGGCGGTTGTGGCGGTGCATTCTTCATCCCCCGTTTTCTGCGGCTTCTACTGAGACGATGCTCGGCGGGCGTGGTTAGTTGCAGACAGTCCCGGGATGTTGCGCCATTGTGACCGACGGCCGTGGCCCGGCGGCCGGCGGACAAGGCTGTCGCGGGACGGCGCGGAGACGTTTTACCAGTGCCGGACCCGTCGGCACTACGGAGGTTTCTGTCGGATGTCACACACCGAAAGCGGACTGCCACTGCAACCGGTCTACGGGCCCGAGGCCCTGACGGGCTGGGACCCGGCCGTCAAACTGGGCGAACCCGGGAGCTATCCCTACACCCGGGGGGTCTACCCGTCCATGTACACCGGGCGGCCCTGGACCATGCGCCAGTACGCCGGATTCGGCACCGCCGCCGAATCCAACGCCCGCTACCGCCAGCTCATCGAGGCCGGCACCACCGGCCTGTCCGTGGCCTTCGACCTGCCCACCCAGATGGGACACGACTCGGACGCGCCGCTCGCCCACGGCGAGGTCGGCAAGGTCGGGGTGGCCGTGGACTCCGTCGAGGACATGCGCGTGCTGTTCGACGGGATCCCGCTCGACCGGGTCTCGACCTCCATGACCATCAACGCTCCGGCCGCCCTCCTGCTGCTGCTCTACCAGCTGGTCGCGGAGGAACAGGGCATCGGGGCCGACCGCCTGACGGGCACGGTCCAGAACGACGTACTGAAGGAGTACATCGCCCGAGGGACCTACATCTTCCCGCCCGGCCCCTCGCTGCGGCTGGTCGCCGACACCTTCCGGTACTGCCGGGCCGAGATCCCCCGCTGGAACACCATCTCCATCTCCGGCTACCACATGGCGGAGGCCGGGGCCTCGCCCGTGCAGGAAGTCGCCTTCACCCTCGCCGACGGCATCGAGTACGTCCGTACGGCCATCGGCGCCGGCATGGACGTGGACGAGTTCGCGCCCCGGCTGTCCTTCTTCTTCGTGGCCCGCACCACCCTGCTGGAAGAGGTGGCGAAGTTCCGGGCGGCCCGGCGGATCTGGGCCCGGGTGATGCGGGAGGAGTTCGGGGCCCGCGACCCGAAGTCACTGATGCTGCGCTTCCACACGCAGACCGCCGGGGTCCAGCTGACGGCCCAGCAGCCCGAGGTCAACCTGGTCAGGGTGGCGGTCCAGGGCCTCGCCGCGGTGCTCGGCGGCACCCAGTCGCTGCACACCAACTCCTTCGACGAGGCCATCGCGCTGCCGACGGAGAAGTCCGCCCGGCTGGCGCTGCGCACCCAGCAGGTGCTCGCGTACGAGACGGACGTGCCGCACACCGTCGACCCGTTCGCCGGGTCGTACGCGGTGGAGGCGATGACGGACGCGCTGGAGGCGGCGGCCGTGGAGCTGATGGACCGGGTCGAGGCCATGGGCGGGGCGGTCGCGGCGATCGAGCAGGGCTTCCAGAAGGGCGAGATCGAACGCAACGCCTACCGGATCGCCCAGCAGACGGACAGCGGCGAGCGGGTGGTGGTCGGGGTCAACCGGTACGCGCTCGAGGAGGAGGAGCCGTACGAGCCGCTGCGGGTGGACCCGGCGATCGAGATCCGGCAGCGGGAGCGGCTGGCCCGGCTGCGGTCGGACCGGGACGGGGCGGCGGTGGACGCGGCCCTGGCCGGGCTGCGGGCGGCTGCGGCGGGGACGGAGAACGTGCTCTACCCGATGCGGGAGGCGTTGCGCGCCCGGGCCACGGTGGGGGAGGTCTGCAATGCACTGCGGGAGGTCTGGGGGGCGTACGTACCGGCCGATTCCACATGGTGAAACGGGTGGCGCGACAGGTGCGTAGTCGGGGACACTCCTGCACATGCTGGGTGTCATCGACCTTCCGACTTACCTCGCCGCCCTGGTGCTGATCATCGTGCTGCCCGGGCCGAACTCCCTCTATGTGCTGTCCGTCGCCGCCCGGCGCGGAGTGCGCGAGGGATACCGGGCCGCCGCCGGCGTGTTCACCGGGGACGCCGTGCTGATGCTGCTGACCGCGGTCGGCGCCGGAGCGCTGCTCCAGACCAGCCCGGTGCTGTTCGGCATCGTGAAGCTGGTCGGCGCCGGGTACCTGGGCTGGATGGCCTTCGGGCTGCTGCGGGCCGCGGTGGCCATGTGGCGGGACCGCCGGGCCCGGCAGGAGGAGCTGCTGGCGGAACCGCAGCCGGCGGCCTCCGCCGCGGAGCGGCCGTACCGGCGGGCCCTGGTGGTCAGCCTGCTCAACCCGAAGGCGATCCTGTTCCTGCTGTCCTTCTTCGTGCAGTTCGTGGACCCCGGGTACGCCTACCCGGCGCTGTCCTTCCTGCTGCTCGGGACGCTCATGCAGCTGGGCAGCTTCCTCTACCTGAGCACGCTGATCTTCACCGGCACCCGGCTCTCGGCCGCCTTTCGGCGGCGCAAGCGGCTCTCCGCGGGCGCCACCTCCGCCGCCGGGGTGGTCTTCCTCGGCTTCGCGGCCAAGCTCGCCGTCAGCTGATTTCGCGATTCAGCGCGCGCCGCAGTTTCGGGGTGAGAGGGCGTTCCACCAGCCGGTGGATCAGCCAGGCCAGTACCAGCATGATCCCGATGGTCGCGGCGAAGGTGGCGACCGCCGGCACCTCCAGCCTCTTGTGCAGGGTGTGGATGACCACCCAGCCCAGGTGCTCGTGCACCAGGTAGAAGGGGTAGGTGAGGGCGCCGGCCACGGTCAGCCAGCTCCAGTTCATCCAGTCGAACAGGCCGACCGCCACCATGGCGATCAGTGCGAACGCCAGCGTGACGATCGCGATGATCACCCAGGACTCGCGGTACGAGAAGAACTTCGGGTTGGGCGCGTGCCACAGGCCAGCCACCGCGTAGTGCTGGCCCATCAGCCAGCCGAGTGCCGCGATGCCCCAGCCCGCCATGTCCCGGCGGTCCCGGTACACCAGGTAGAGGCCGATGCCGCCGATGAAGAACGGCGCGTACTCGGGCATCAGCGCCAGGCTGAGGAACTCGTTCTTCGAGGCGTCCGCGACCACCGCCGCAACGGCCCAGACCGCGCAGAACACCAGGGTGCGCTGCCGGCCCCCGCCGGGCAGGATCACAAAGAGCGCGAAGAGCACGTAGAAGCGCATCTCGGCCCACAGGGTCCAGCAGACCCCGAGCACCCGCTCCGCGCCCATCGGCTGCTGGAGCATGGTGAGATTGGCCAGGAAGTCCGTCGGCGAAACGGTCCGCCAGGCCACCATCGGCAGTGCGAACACGACCGTGACCAGCACGACCGCCACCCAGTAGGCCGGGTAGAGGCGGGCCACCCGGGAGGCCAGGAAGGACCGCAGCGGCCTGCCCCAGGCGCTCATGCAGATGACGAAGCCGCTGATGACGAAGAAGAACTGGACCCCCAGCGGGCCGTACGCGAACCAGGGCGCGGCATCGGGGAACAGGTCCCGGGGCGAGTCCCCCCACGCCTTGGACACATCCCCGTTGCGCCCGCCGAAGTGGTAGAGCGCGACCATCAACGCCGCCAGCAGCCGCAGTCCGTCCAGGGCCCGGAGCCGGGTGTGGGCAGGGGCGGGGGCGGCGGAATCGGTGGCACTGCCGCCCGCCCGGGAAGCCTTGCGGTCCTGAGCGGGTATGGCGGTCGTACTGCTCACTTGGTCTTCCCCCACGAGTGCTTCTGCAGCCGGCGGATCCGGCGCACGGCGCGCCGCAGGGCCGGACTCTTGGGGAGGAAGGACAGCTGTGCGGGAATCCCGCCGGGCAGTCCGAGCGTGGTCAGGCGGCGCCGTTTGAAGTACCGCCAGGTGTGGTCGTTCAGATGCTCCGCCAGGTAGCGCTCGGCCTCCGCGCGGCGGGCGGCGAGCACCTGGGACTGCATGGCGTACCCGACGGCGGTCAGCAGGCCGGAGAGCTCCGTGCGCACCTGCTCCGGGCCGGGCACGGTCCAGGAGCGCACCGCCGCGGCATCGGCCAGGTCGGGCAGCAGGGCGTCGACCACGGTCATCGGGACCCGGTTGCTGTTCTGGTACGGGGCGACCCGGTCCAGGAGCCGGCCGGTGCCGGTGCGGGCGACCGGGAGGCCGTACAGGGTGGCGGCGGTGAGCAGTCCGGTGGAGAAGCAGCCGACGACCAGGGCCGGGCGCAGCCGCTGGTAGACCACCTCGGCCAGGACCGGGGCGGTCAGTATGGTCAGCCGGGCGCCGAGCCGGGCGGCCTCCTCCTCCACGGTGCGGGAGTAGCGGGCGGGCGCGCTGGGGTGCGGCTTGAAGACGATCTCGGTGTGGCCGAGGGCGTGCGCCCCGCGGACCATCGCCAGGTGCAGCTCGTCCTCCTCCTCGGTGGTGAGGAGTTCGAGGGCGGACAGGTACTGCCCGAGCAGCAGGGCGGGCGCCTCGGGGAGGTCCGGCACGTCGGCGTCGGTGGTCTCGGCGGAGAGTTCGGCGAGCACCTTCAGGAAGGCGTCGCCGGGCACCAGCTCGGCCGGCACCCCGAACTCGGTGAGCAGCAGAGGCTCCAGGCCGGGCACCAGGTCGAGGTGGAGCACCCGCCGGATGCGCATGCCGAGCTGGGCGTCGAGCTTGAACCGGGTGGGCCCGTAGCTCATCAGCCCGTCGGCGTACACCTCGACGGAGGCGCCCGGGAAGAGCTGGCACAGCGCCTGCGCGGGGGAGACCTGGATGGACTCGACGATCAGCTCGATCCGGTCCTCGCCCAGCCCCCACACGGTGCGCAGCTGCCGCTCCCACAGCGGGACGTCCTCCGGGCGGGGGGACCAGGCGCTGGGGTGGAAGGGCTCGATGGTCCGGTTCCAGTCGAGGTGATCGTCGAACCGGGTGCGCAGGGCGCCGAAGCCGGGCATCGCGTCGAGCCCGGGGGCGACCTCCGGGATCACGGCGTTGTTGCTGGTCAGCAGGACCCGCCGGGAGGCCGGGCCGAAGCTGCCGGCGTCGATGGCGGCGGCGAGGGTGGCCATTCCGTACAGGGTGGAGGCCACAAAGATCTGAGTGGTGCGGCCGTTCATCAGGCGGCCGTCCCGTCGCCGGCCCGCCGGCGGAGCCGGCGCAGCAGCACCGACCGTTCGGTGTCCATTGCGTCGAGGGCGGCGTCGAGCACATCCTGCGGCATTCGTCCGAGCGCGGCCGCACTCATCGAACGGAGTTTTTTGGCCACGGCCGGTTCGAACCTTTCGATGGACCCGATGTGGTGCGAGATAATTGCACAATATGTGCGAACGGCTTTCGGGAGCAGCGTGTCGGCATCCCGGTCGGCCGCGGTTTCCGAGATCACCTGGTCGAATGCCCGGATGAAATCGAGCTGCCGGATGTCGCCGATCTGTGTCAAGGAGGTCGAAACCCCGCGTCGGTAGAAGATACCGGGCATTCCGACCGAGGCGAAGGACTCCGCCTCCCGGTGGAGCCGCCAGATCCAGGGCCGGTCCTCGGCCGTCCGCAGCCCGTCCGTGAAGTGCAGCAGCCCCCGGTCCAGCAGCCGCCGGTGGTACATCCCGGCCCAGGCGTACGGATAGTCCACCGAGGTGGGCCGCTCGGCGGGCAGGATTGCCGTCCGCGGATCCGCCGGCACCCCCTGCGGGCCGTACGGAATGCGCTGCACGGTCCGGGTCTTCCCGGTCACCTGGACATGGTCGTTGCGGACGAAATCACAGTTCAGCGCCTCGATGGCGGCCAGAACCCGGTCCAGGTGGCCGGCCGCCAGCCAGTCGTCCCCGTCCATGAAGGTCAGGTATTCGCCGGAGGCCGCGTCCAGTCCGGTGTTCCGGGCGGTGGCCAGACCGCCGTTCTTCTCGTGTCTGAGGTGCACCGCCCCGGGCAGCTCGCGCGCCGCCCGCTCGAGCAGCTCGGGCGTCCCGTCCGTCGAGCAGTCGTCGACGAGGAGGAACTCGAAGTCGTCCCGCGCGTTGAGTTCGAGGCTTTTCAGGGCATCCGGTGCGTATGTCTGCACGTTGTAGAACGGCACGACAACAGAGAGCTTGACCACCCCGGAGACATTAGGGCGTGGTGCGGCATTCATCATGGACCATGCGAAGATTTTACGTGAACGACGCATGGCGGAGGCGTTAACCTGCCCCACCATTTCGCCGAACCAGCCCGGATTCTCATTTCGTCGACGGGTTGTTAACCCTCCGTTGTGCGTTCGTTGGGCCGATCACCGGAATTCCGGCATAGCTTCTGGGCCGTGCCAGTAAGCAAGCGGGTAGCAGTGCTCGCCGATTCCGATACGCGATGGAAATGGGGCGCACTCACCGCGCACCGCATCGCTCCCGACTGCGCCGCGGAAGACGGCAGCCTGACCGGCTTCCTGCTCCGCGGCCGGGCCACCCCCACCGCCCGCCAGCTCGGCGAGGTGGGCGTGCAGGCCGACCGGCTGGACGAGGTCACCTGCGCGGAGTTCCTCGCCGAACTGCGCCGCGAACACTACGACGTGGTCGTCCTCGCCCTGGTCGGCGGGGCCGTCCAGGCCGTGCTGCACGGCATCCGCGCCCTCTGGCCCGACCCTGCCCGCCGGCCCGTCCTCGTCACCGGCTACGTGGGTGTGGTCTACGAGAAGCTTGCCGACGGCCTGCTGCTGCGCCACGGCGCCGATGTGGTCCTCGCCAACTCCCGCCACGACGCGGACCGGTTCCGCGCCGTCTACGAGGGAGCGGGCGCCGACGCCGGCGCCGTCACCGAAACCGCCCTGCCCTTCCTCGACGGCCCGCCCTACGCCCCGGCCGGCAGCCGCGCCCACACCGTGGTCTTCGCCGCCCAGCCCTCCGTACCCGCCGGCCCCGCCGAGCGCACATACCTGCTGCGCCGGGCCGCCGAGCACGCCCGGCTGCACCCGGACCGCGAGGTCCTGATCAAGCTGCGCAGCAAGCCGGGCGAACACACCACGCACATCGAGGAGCAGCCCTACCAGCGGCTCGCCGAAAAGCTGCCGAACGGACTGCCCCCCAACTGCCGACTGGTGTACGGGAACATGGGCGAGGTCCTGGACCGCACCGATCTGCTGGTGACCGTCTCCTCCACGGCCGCGCTGGAGTCCCTGGCCCGCGGCATCCCGACCGCGGTCCTCACCGACCTCGGCATCCGCGAGGCCCTCGGCAACCACCACTTCCTCGGCTCCGGCTGCCTGGTCTCCTGGGACGGGCTCGACGCGGGCCTGCGGCCCACCGGGGACCCGGCCTGGCTGGCCGCCCAGGGCGTCACCTCCGACGCCCCGTACGAGGCCGCCCGCGCCCGGATCGCGGCCCTGGCCGCGCTGCCCGAGCTCCCGCCGGTCGCCCCGTACTACACGGCCGCCACCGCCCCCGGCTACCTCCCCGGCATCCTGGCCCGCCACCACCTCGCCCCCGACGGCACCGTGCTGCCGGGCGCCGGCAAACCCCTCTCCGAGCGGTCCCGGCTGCGCCGCTACCTCCGCACCTACCTGCGCGAGGCGGCCCGCGGCACCTACCGCCACGGGGTCCAGCGGGTGGCCCCGGTGATCCGCCGGCTGGGGGAGCTGTGACCGCGCCCGCCGCAGTGCCGCCCGCGGTGCCGCGCGTGGTGGCCGTCATCCCGGCCCGCGGCGGCTCCAAGGGCGTCCCCGGAAAGAACCTGGCCGAGGTGGCCGGCATCCCGCTGGTGATCCGCGCGGTCCGGGCCGCCCAGGCCGCGCCCACGGTCACCGAGGTGCTGGTCTCCACCGACTCCGAGGACATCGCCGCCGCCGCCCGCGCCGCCTCCGCCGGCGTGGTCCGCCGTCCGGCCGCCCTCGCCGGGGACACCGCCACCAGCGAATCGGCCCTGCTGCACGCCCTGGACGCGTACGAGGAACTCCACTCCGTCCAGGTGGACGTGGTCCTGCTGGTCCAGTGCACCAGCCCGTTCCTCACCAGCTCCGACATCGAGTCGGTCGCCGCGGCCGTCGCCACCGGCCCGGCCGACTCGGCCCTCACCGTCGCCCCCTTCCACGGCTTCCTCTGGCGCACGACTCCCGAGGACGGCGGCGCCGGCGTCAACCACGACAAGGCCACCCGCCCCCGCCGCCAGGACCGCCCACAGGACCTGCTGGAGACCGGCGCCGCCTACGCCATGGACGCGGCCGGCTTCCGCCGCGCCCGGCACCGCTTCTTCGGGCACACCGTGCCCGTCCTCACCGATCCCGCCCGCGTGCTGGAGATCGACGACCCCCACGACCTGGCCCGGGCCCGTGCCCTGGCCCCGCTGCTCGACCCGAGCGCACCCGCACACGCACCCGTACCGACCGAAGGACGTCCCCTGTCATGACCGCCATCCCGAACGCCCGCCTCCGCCCCCTCGGATCGCGCACCGCCGGCCCCGGTCAGCCCGTCTACGTCGTCGGCGAGATCGGCATCAACCACAACGGCGACCTGGCCAACGCCATCGCCCTGATCGACGCCGCCGCCGAGGCCGGCTGCGACGCCGTGAAGTTCCAGAAGCGCACCCCGGAGATCTGCACCCCGCGCGACCAGTGGGACATCGAGCGCGACACCCCCTGGGGCCGGATGACGTACATCGACTACCGCCACCGCGTGGAGTTCGGCGAGGACGAGTACCGCGCCATCGACGAGCACTGCCGCACCCGCGGCATCGACTGGTTCGCCTCCCCGTGGGACACCGAGGCCGTCGCCTTCCTGGAGAAGTTCGACGTCCCGTGCCACAAGGTGGCCTCGGCCTCCCTGACGGACGACGAGCTGCTGCGCGCCCTGCGCGCCACCGGCCGGACCGTGATCCTGTCCACCGGCATGTCCACCCCGCAGCAGATCCGGCACGCCGTCGAGGTCCTCGGCAGCGCCAACATCCTGCTCTGCCACGCCACCTCCACCTACCCGGCCAAGGCGGAGGAGCTCAACCTGCGGGTGATCAACACCCTGCAGGAGGAGTACCCGAACGTCCCGATCGGCTACTCCGGCCACGAGACCGGCCTCCAGACCACCCTGGCCGCGGTCGCCCTCGGCGCCACCTTCGTCGAGCGCCACATCACCCTCGACCGCGCCATGTGGGGCTCCGACCAGGCCGCCTCCGTGGAGCCGGGCGGCCTCGCCCGCCTGGTCCGCGACATCCGCACCATCGAGACCGCCCTCGGCGACGGCGTCAAGAAGGTCTACGAGTCCGAGCTCGGCCCCATGAAGAAGCTCCGCCGCGTCCAGGGCGACATCGCCGCCGTCTGACCCGCCGGCCCCGACCTCCCCGGAATCAGGAGTCACGTGGTGAACGCTGTTGCTTCCACTCTGGCTTTCGTCGAGAGCCCGGTCCAGCTCCTCAACGTGCTGGAGTGGGCCCACGCCGATGCGGCTGCCGCGGCCGACGCCGTGCCGGACCCCGAGCAGGTGCTGGCCGGGGTGCCGCGGCAGCCCGAACGCCGGGTTGTGGCGGCCGGGGAGGCCGGGCTGCTGCCCGGGGAGACCGCGGCCGGCGACGGGGACGGTTCCGCCGCCGTGCCGCCGCTCCGGATCGTCGTACTGCCGCCCACCGACCCGATGTCGCGCGGCCAGCTGCGCCGGATCGCCGGGATCGCCCGGGACCAGGGGCACACCGTGCAGTGGCAGGAGGCCCGAGGCGGCTCCGGCGCACCCTTCAAGGCGCTGGCCTCCCTCGCCGGGGAGGTCCGGCGGGCCGACCGGATAGTGGTCGGCGACCCCTTCTCCCGGTTCGTCCAGCTGCTGCTGGTGCCGGCCCGCGCCAAGGAGCTGGTGGTGGTCGACGACGGCACCGCCACCATGGAGTTCCTGGCCCAGCTCGGCCGCGGCGAGCGACTGCGCCGCTGGCACCGCACCGGCACCGGCACCGTGGCCCGGATCAAGGAGCTGGTGTACGCGCCGGTCTCCGGCCGGGCCCGGCGCCGGCTGACGCCCGGACCGGGCCGCCGGGTGGAGGTGTTCACCTCCATGCCCGTCACCCCGCTGCCCGGCATGGACCTCCGGGTCAACGACTTCGCCTGGACCCGCTCCCGGTTCGGCCCGCCCCGCCTGACCAAGGGCACCGACCTGGTCGGGACCTCCCTGGTGGAGACCGGAGTGGTCGACGCGGACCGGTACCTGGAGGCGGTCGCCCGGCTGACCCGGGTGCACGGGGCGACCCGCTACTTCGCCCACCGCCGCGAGTCCCCGGAGAAGCTGCGCTCGCTGAGCGAGGCGACCGGGCTGGAGATCGTCCGGCCGGACCTGCCGCTGGAGCTCATCGCCCGCAGGGGGCCCATCGGCCGCACGATCGTGAGCTTCCCGTCCACGGTCGTCCACACCCTGCCCTATGCACTTGACGGAACCGGGGTCAAGGTCGCCGTCTGCGAGATCGACCCGTCCTGGCTGACCGCAACCGCCTCCTCCAGGGCCCGCGGCTTCCTGGCCGGGGTCGCCGACACGGCCCGGGACGTGCACAGACTCCCCTCACAGGCGGCGCCCGCGGCCGGATGAGCGGCGGAGTGTACCCCCGGCCATACGAGGTCATGCGTCCGGAGGACGGGATTTCTTCCACGAACGGGTTGAACTTTTGCTGATCTCCACCCAGTTGGCGGTTGGGTGCGCCTAACCTTCAACAGGTGAACCAGTTGATGTCCCGCGAGTCCCAGACCGCCATGCCCGGAGAGCCCGCCCAGCCCGAGCTGCCCGGCAAACTCCCGGAACACCTGCGCACCGAACTGATCGCGTTCCGCCGGGACTTGCACATGCACCCCGAGCTCGGTCACCAGGAGTTCCGGACCACCGCCGTGATCAAGGCACGGCTGGAGAAAGCCGGCCTCCGGCCACGGGTGCTGGATTCCGGTACCGGCTTGATCTGTGACGTGGGCAGCTGGGACGGCCTACGGCCCATGCTGGCCCTGCGCGCGGACATCGACGCCCTGCCCATTCCCGATGCGAAGACCCACGCTCCGTACCGGTCCACCGTCCCCGACCGGGCCCACGCCTGCGGGCACGACGTGCACACCGCCGCGGTGCTCGGTGCCGGCCTGGTGCTGGCCGAGCTGGACCGGCAGGGACTGCTGCCCCGGCCGGTCCGGCTGCTGTTCCAGCCCGCCGAGGAGGTGCTGCCGGGCGGCGCCACCGAGGCGATCGAGTCCGGAGTGCTGGACGGCGTAGGGAAGATCATCGCGGTGCACTGCGATCCGCGGGTGGACGCCGGGCGGATCGGCCTGCGGGTCGGCCCGATCACCTCGGCCTGCGACCGGCTGGAGGTCAACCTCAACGGGGCCGGCGGCCACACCGCCCGGCCGCACCTGACCACCGACCTGGTGACGGCCGCGGCCCGGGTGGCCATCGACGTGCCGGCCCTGCTGGCCCGCCGGATGGACGCCCGCGCGGGCATGTCCGTCACCTGGGGCCGGATCGAGGCCGGGCACGCCTGCAATGTCATCCCGATGCACGCGGAGCTGTCCGGAACCGTGCGCTGCCTGGACCTGAACGCCTGGCACGAGGCGCCGGACCAGATCCATGCGGCGATCGACGAGGTCGCCACCATGCACGGGGCCAAGTTCGAGATCAACCATGTGCGCGGAGTGCCGCCGGTGGTCAACGACCCGGTGGTCACCGAGCTGCTCCGGGAGGCGATGGCGGCCCGCAACGGCGCCGACTCGATCGAGGACACCGAGCAGAGCCTGGGCGGCGAGGACTTCTCCTGGTACCTGGAGCACGTCCCCGGTGCCATGGCCCGCCTCGGGGTCCGCACCCCGGGGGACACCGCCAAGCGGGACCTGCACCGCGGGGACTTCGACGTGGACGAGTCCGCGATCACTGTCGGCGTGGAGTTCTTCACCGCCGCCGCACTGCTCGACGGGCACCGTGCGAGGCCGCTCGGGTAAAGATCCGCACAAAGCTCTGTACAACATCGGCGCGTCGGCTGCCGGACGTGTCCAGCCCTTGGTACACCTGGGCGGCGCATGTCCGGCGTCACCGTTCGGTCACTGTCCGGTTCGCGACGATCCGATAACGACTCATGAACGGGCCTTTAACTGACATCTACGCGCGTTACGATCGCGGCAAAACCAGCGCCGGTCGTGGCGCTTCGGTCAGGTTTTGAAGGAGCCTCCCCTTGCGCCGCATCACCAGGATCGCAACCGTGGGCATTGCGTCTGCGGCCCTCGCACTCTCCGCCACCGCGTGTGGTGGCAAGCAGTCCGGGGACACCGGGTCTTCGGACTCGAAGGAAGCCACCGCTGCCATCGCGTACGACATCGGCGGCCGTGGCGACCAGTCGTTCAACGACGCCGCCTACGCGGGTCTTCAGATGGCCGAAAAGGACCTGAAGATCAAGGGCAAGGAGGCCGAGCCGACCGAGGGTGAGTCCGAGGCCGACAAGGTCCAGCGCCTCACCGAGCTGGCCCGCAACGGCTCGAACCCGGTCATCGGTGTCGGCTTCGCCTACGCCCCGGCCATCAAGAAGGTCGCGCCGAAGTTCCCGAAGACCACCTTCGGCATCATCGACGACACCTCGGTGACCGGCGCGAACGTCGCCAACATGGTCTTCAACGAGGAGCAGGGCTCCTACCTGGCCGGCGTCGCCGCCGCCAAGGCCTCCAAGACCGGCACGGTCGGCTTCATCGGCGGTGTCGAGGTTCCGCTGATCAAGAAGTTCGAGGCGGGCTTCACTCAGGGCGTCAAGGACACCAACCCGAACGCCAAGGTCCTCAGCAAGTACCTGACCCAGCCGCCGAACTTCGACGGTTTCGCCAAGCCCGACCTCGGCAAGGCCGCCGCGGAGGGCCAGCTGGCCAACGGCGCCGACGTGATCTACTCGGCTGCCGGTCTGGCCGGTTCCGGTGCCATCGAGGCCGCCGCCACCAAGGGTGCGTGGGCCATCGGTGTCGACTCCGACCAGTACAACCAGGCGGGTCTGGCCAAGTTCAAGGACAAGATCCTGACCTCGGTCACCAAGGACGTCTCCGACTCGGTCTTCAACCTGATCAAGTCGGTCAAGGACGGCAAGCCGCAGACCGGTGAGGTCCGTTACGGTCTGGACAAGGACGGCGTCGGCCTGGCCGACTCCAACCCCGAGTACAAGAAGATGACGGAGCTGACCGCGGCCGTCGAGAAGGCGAAGAAGGACATCATCGCCGGCACCATCACGGTCAAGACCGCTCCGTAAGGACGCGGTCGGGCCGGGGCCCGGTGAGACTGCCGAGAGCAGCCTCCCGGGCCCCGGACCGCTTTTGCTTCGCCGATCTTTTCCTTTCTGACAGTGCTACGCGCGTAGAGATGCCGCGGACGCGATAGCGTCACCCACCGCCCTGTCTCCCCTGCCTTCGACTCCTTCCGGCCAAGGAGAGTGCGTCATCAACGCGTCCAGCCCGCCCCCCGCCGTAGAACTGCACGGCATTACCAAGCGCTTCCCCGGCGTCGTCGCCAACAAGGACATCGCGATCACCGTCCGCAAGGGCACCGTGCATGCCCTGATCGGTGAGAACGGTGCCGGCAAGTCGACTCTGATGAAGATCCTCTACGGCATGCAGAAGCCGGACGAGGGAACCATCGCCATCGACGGGGAGCAGGTCTCCTTCAATACCCCCGGTGAGGCCATCGCCCGCGGTATCGGCATGGTGCACCAGCACTTCATGCTGGCCGACAACCTCACCGTCCTGGAGAACGTGGTTCTCGGCGGCGAGAAGCTCTACGGCATCGGTGCCAAGGCCCGCAAGAAGATCATGGAGATCTCGGACGCGTACGGCCTCGGTGTCCGCCCGGACGCCCTCGTCGAGGACCTCGGCGTCGCCGAGCGGCAGCGCGTGGAGATCCTCAAGGTCCTCTTCCGCGGCGCCCGCATCCTCATCCTCGACGAGCCGACCGCCGTGCTCGTGCCGCAGGAAGTGGACGCGCTCTTCGACAACCTCCGCGAGCTCAAGGCCGAGGGCCTGACCGTCATCTTCATCTCGCACAAGCTGGGCGAGGTCCTGAAGGTCGCCGACGACATCACCGTCATCCGCCGCGGCACCACCGTCGGCACCGCCGACCCGAAGACCGCCACCACCAAGCAGCTCGCCGAGCTGATGGTCGGCAGCGAACTCCCCACCCCGGAGACCCGCGAGTCCACGGTGACGGACGTCGCCATGCTGACCGTCCGCAACCTGGTCCTCGCCGACTCCGGCACGATCACCATGCCCGAGAGCATGGCCGCTCCGGAGCTGATCCCGGGCGACGAGAACCTCCACGAGCCCTCCGTGGCCGGCCGACTGCTGCTCGACAACGTCAGCTTCACCATCCACAAGGGCGAGGTCCTCGGCATCGCCGGTGTGGAGGGCAACGGCCAGACCGAGCTGATCGAAGCCCTGATGGGCATGAACACCCCCGACGCGGGCGTGATCATGCTGGACGGCGAGGACATCACCAAGGCTCCGGTCCGCAAGCGCCGCGTCGACGGCATCGGCTACATCCCCGAGGACCGGCACCGGCACGGCCTGCTGCTGGAGTCCCCGCTGTGGGAGAACCGCATCCTCGGCCACGTCACCGAGGCGCCCAACTCCAAGCGCGGCATCCTCGACCCGAAGGCCGCCCGCAAGGACACCGAGCGGATCGTGCGCGAGTACGACGTCCGGACGCCCGGCATCGACGTCACCGCGGCCTCGCTCTCCGGCGGCAACCAGCAGAAGCTGATCGTCGGCCGCGAGATGAGCCACAACCCCAAGTTCCTGATCGCCGCGCACCCCACCCGTGGTGTGGACGTCGGCGCGCAGGCGCAGATCTGGGACGCGATCCGCGAGGCCCGCCGCGAGGGTCTCGCCGTGCTGCTGATCTCCGCCGACCTGGACGAGCTGATCGGCCTGTCCGACACGCTCCGGGTCATCTACCGCGGCCGGCTGGTCGCGGACGCCGATCCGGCGACCATCACCCCCGAAGAGCTGGGCACCGCCATGACGGGCGCGGCGTCGGGGCACCTGGAAGCCACTGACAATCACTCCGCCGACGGCGATGCGACGGAGGACGAGGCCCGATGAAGAAATTCGACAAGGACCGGCTGCTCCTCGGCATTGCCGGGCCCGCGCTGGCCCTGGTCAGCGCCTTCCTGCTGACCATGCTGGTGCTGGCCGCGACGGGTGTGAACCCGATCGACCCGCTCCGGATCATGGTGGAGAACGCCGGCTACGAGGACATCCAGGTCCTCATCCTGAACCAGACCGGCACGTACTACCTGGCGGCGCTGGCGGTGGCCATCGGCTTCCGGATGAACCTCTTCAACATCGGTGTCGACGGCCAGTACCGGCTCGCCGCGATGGTCTCCGCCGTGGTCGGCGCGGCCATCTCGCTGCCCGGCCCGCTGCACATCCTGCTCATCGTGCTCGTCGCCATGCTGACCGGCGCCTTCTGGGCCGGTATCGCGGGTGTGCTGAAGGCCAAGCGCGGGGTGAGCGAGGTCGTCTCCACGATCATGCTCAACGCCATCGCCACCAGCGTGATCGCCTGGATGATCCTGCCGAAGAACTTCGGCGTCCAGCCGCCCGGCTCCAACGACCTGAACACCGGCGAGATCGCCGAGTCCGGCTGGTTCCCGGCCGTGGACATGGGTGACAGCGGGCAGATCTACGGCTTCACCTTCGTCGCCTTCGCGCTCGGCATCGTCTACTGGTTCATCCTCAACCGGACCCGGTTCGGCTTCGACCTGCGCGCCACCGGCGCCAGCGAGTCCGCCGCCCAGGCCTCCGGTGTGGACGCCAAGCGGATGATCCTCACCTCGATGCTGATCTCGGGCGCCGTCGCGGGCCTGGCCGGCATGCCGATCCTGCTCGGCGAGAGCCACACGTACAGCCTGAACTTCCCGCTCGGCATCGGCTTCACCGGCATCACCATCGCGCTGCTGGGCCGCAACAGCCCGGTCGGCATCTTCTTCGCGGCCCTGCTGATCGCGTTCATCGACAAGGCGTCCGCCGGCCTGGACACGGCCGGCTACGCCAAGGAGATCGGCACGATCATGAAGGGCCTGATCGTGATCGCGGTGGTCGTCTCCTACGAGCTCGTACGCCGCTACGGGATCCGCCGACAGCAGCAGAAGGTCGGCGAGGAACTGGCCGCAGGCCACGCCATCAAGACCGACAAGGAGGTCGCGGCGTGAGCACCAAAACCGTTTCCGCCACGAGCGCCGCGCCCAAGAGCGGCCGACGCAAGCTCACTCTGCCCTGGATCCTGCTGATCGTCGCGGCCGGCATCGTGCTGATCTCCCTGGTCCGCACCGTCTCCGGCGCGGAGGACCTGACCTCCATCGGCCAGATCTCCGGTGCCCTGGAGCTGGCCATCCCGATCGGCCTGGCCGGGCTCGGCGGTCTGTGGGCCGAGCGCGCGGGTGTGGTCAACATCGGCCTCGAAGGCATGATGATCCTGGGCACCTGGTTCGGTGCCTGGGCCGGCTACCAGTGGGGTCCGTGGACCGGTGTCCTGGTGGGCATCCTCGGCGGCGCCCTCGGCGGCCTGCTGCACGCGATCATCACGGTGACCTTCAACGTCAACCACATCGTCTCCGGTGTGGCTGTGAACATCCTGGCGCTGGGCTTCACCCAGTACCTGTCGAACTTCACCTTCGCCGAGGCCGAGGGCGGCTCCTCCAAGCAGTCCCCGCGCATCGACGAGATCAAAGAGATCACCCTGCCCGGGGCCGACTGGCTGGCGGAGATCCAGGAGAAGCACTGGTTCCTGGTCTCCGACCTCGCCGGCATCGTCGGCGGCCTGGTCACCGAGCTGTCGCTGCTGACCATCGTGGCGCTGCTGCTGATCCCCGGCACCTGGTGGGTGCTGTGGCGGACCGCGTTCGGCCTGCGGCTGCGGTCCTGTGGTGAGAACCCGATCGCCGCCGAGTCCCTCGGCGTCAACGTCTACAAGTACAAGTACATCGCCGTGATCGTCTCCGGCGGCCTGGCCGGCCTCGGCGGCGCCTTCCTGGCGATCGTCTCCACCGGCATCTACCAGGAGGGCCAGACCGGCGGGCGCGGCTACATCGGTCTCGCCGCGATGATCTTCGGTAACTGGATGCCCGGCGGTATGGCCCTGGGCGCCGGCCTGTTCGGCTTCACCGACAGCCTCAAGCTGCGCGGCGGCGCCGAGAACGTGCTCGCCATGGTGCTGCTGATCGCGATCCTGCTGGCGCTGTTCGCCGGCTGGCAGCTGTACAAGAAGAAGTACCTGCAGGCGGGCATCTCGGCGGTCTGCGCGGCCGTGCTGTTCCTCGGCTACGTGCTGATCGACGAGATCCCCAGCCAGTTCGTGGACGCGGCCCCGTACGTCACCACCCTGCTGGTGCTCGCGCTCTCCGCGCAGCGGCTGCGGATGCCCAAGGCCGACGGCATGCCGTACCAAAAGGGCCAGGGCAAGTGACCACTGTGACCGTGCCCGACTGGGAGGCCCTGCGGGAGGCCGCCCGGGACGCCATGTCCCGGGCGTACGCCCCCTACTCGGGCTTCCCGGTCGGGGTGGCCGCCCTGGTCGACGACGGCCGGGTGGTGATCGGCTGCAACGTCGAGAACGCCAGCTACGGGCTCGGTCTGTGCGCCGAGTGCGGCCTGGTGTCCGCCCTGCAGGCCTCGGGCGGCGGCCGGCTGACCCACTTCACCTGCGTGGACGGCAAGGGGAACCTGCTCGTCCCGTGCGGTCGCTGCCGGCAGCTGCTGTTCGAGTTCGGCGGCCCCGAGCTCCAGGTGGACACCCCGGAGGGCATCCTGCCGCTCTCCGCGATGCTCCCGCAGGCCTTCGGCCCGGATCACCTGCGCTAGTGCTTCACCCGCGGCCCCCGCACCGTCGTGCGGGGGCCGCACCCGTTTCCCCCCCCTCAACGCGCGTAGAGTCGCGCACGTACCGAACTTGTCCGGAAGGATGAACTGCCATGGACGTCATTTCCGTCATCCGCACCAAGCGTGACCGCGGCGAGCTGAGCCCCGAGCAGATCGACTGGGTCATCGACGCGTACACCCGCGGTGTCGTCGCCGACGAGCAGATGTCCGCGCTGGCGATGGCCATCCTGCTCAACGGCATGAACCGGGCCGAGATCGCCCGCTGGACCGCGGCGATGATCGCCTCCGGCGAGCGGATGAACTTCGACTCCCTCTCCCGCCCGACCGCCGACAAGCACTCCACCGGCGGCGTCGGCGACAAGATCACCCTGCCGCTGGCCCCGCTGGTCGCGGCCTGCGGCGCGGCCGTGCCGCAGCTGTCCGGCCGCGGCCTCGGCCACACCGGCGGCACCCTGGACAAGCTGGAGTCCATCCCCGGCTGGCGGGCCCTGCTCTCCAACGAGGAGATGCTGCACGTCCTGGACACCACCGGCGCGGTGATCTGCGCGGCCGGTGACGGCCTCGCCCCGGCCGACAAGAAGCTGTACGCGCTCCGCGATGTCACCGGCACCGTCGAGGCCATCCCGCTCATCGCCTCCTCGATCATGTCGAAGAAGATCGCCGAGGGCACCGGCTCGCTGGTCCTGGACGTGAAGGTCGGCTCCGGCGCCTTCATGAAGAACATCGAGGACGCCCGCGAGCTGGCCCGCACCATGGTGGGCCTGGGCACCGACAGCGGGGTCAAGACGGTCGCCCTGCTGACCGACATGTCCACCCCGCTCGGCCTCACCGCGGGCAACGCCCTGGAGGTCCGCGAGTCGGTGGAGGTGCTGGCCGGCGGCGGCCCGGCCGACGTGGTGGAACTGACCATCGCGCTGGCCAAGGAGATGCTGGACGCGGCGGGCATCAAGGACGCGGACCCGGCGAAGGCGCTGGCCGACGGCTCGGCGATGGACGTGTGGCGCCGCATGATCGCCGCGCAGGGCGGCGACCCGGACGCGAAGCTGCCGGTGGCCCGCGAGCAGCACGTGGTGACCGCGCCGGAGTCGGGCGTCCTGACCCGCCTGGACGCGTACGGCGTCGGCGTCGGCGCCTGGCGCCTGGGCGCCGGCCGGGCGCGCAAGGAGGACCCGGTGCAGGCGGGCGCGGGCATCGAGCTGCACGCGAAGCCGGGCGAGACCGTCACGGCCGGCCAGCCGCTGATGACGCTGCACACGGACACCCCGGAGAAGTTCGAGTACGCGCTCGCCTCCCTGGAGGGCACCTTCGACATCGCCCCGGCGGGCACGGCCTTCACCGCCACGCCGATCGTCCTGGACCGCATCGCCTGACCTGCGGCTTCCCCCGCCCGTAGCTGACCCCTGGCCCCACCGATGAGTTTCGGCGGGGCCGGGGGTCATCCTCGTGTGGACATCAGAACCCTGGCCCTTCAGGGCCGCGAGCCCGACGCCGCCGAGCTGTGCGCACGCGTGAGCGACCTGTGCCGGGACGGGCCCGCGCTGCTGGTCTGCGATGCGACCGCCGTCACCCGGCCGACCCTCGCCACCGCGCACGCCCTCGCCCGCGCCGCGCTCACCGCCCGCCGCCTCGGCGTCCCCTTCCGGGTACGGGCCGCGCCCCCCTTGCGCGGCCTGCTGGACCTCGTAGGACTGCGGCAGCCGCTAGCCGAGCCGCTCCGGCAGTCCGAACAGCGGGAACCACCGGGCCGTGTCCAGGAAGGCGTTGAGCCCGACGATCCGGCCGTCCGCTGATATCTCCAGCACCTGCAGCGCCCACGGGGTGTGCCCCGCACCGTCCTCCGCGGGCCGGTACTGGCCGAAGGCCGGCAGGCCGTTCGCCGTGGTCGGGATCAGGCGCGAGCCCTTGCAGCCGATGCCCTGGTTCAGGTGCCAGGCGGCAATGTCGGCCGGGCCCTGCAGCCACAGGTCGAACGGCGGCATGGACAGCACCGCGTCCTCGTGCAGCAGCGCGGTCAGCGAAGTGATGTCGTACGCCTCGAAGGCCGCCAGGTACCGCTCCAGCAGGGCCACCTGGTCCGCGTCCAGCGGATCCGCCGGCCGGCTGTCCCGCGGCGGGTGCGCGGCCATCGTGGCCCGCGCCCGCTGCAGCGCGCTGTTCACCGAGGCCACGGTGGTGTCCAGCAGCTCCGCGACCTCGTTCGCCTTCCAGGCCAGCACCTCCCGCAGGATCAGCACGGCCCGCTGTTTCGCCGGCAGGTGCTGGAGCGCCGCCACGAACGCCAGCCGCACGGACTCCTTGGCGAGGGCCATCTCCGCCGGGTCGGCGGTCTGCGGCAGCACCCGCCCGTCCGGCACCGGCTCCAGCCAGGTGACCTCCGGCCGCTCGCTGAGCACGGCGGAGGCCTGGGCCTGCGGAGCGGTGAGGTCCATCGGGCGGGCCCGCTTGTTCCCCGCGTTCAGCAGGTCCAGGCACACATTGGTGGCGATCCGGTACAGCCAGGAGCGCAGCGAGGAACGCCCCTCGAACCGGTCGTAACTGCGCCACGCCCGGATATAGGTGTCCTGGACCGCGTCCTCCGCGTCGAAGGACGAACCGAGCATCCGGTAGCAGTACCCGGTGAGCTCGACCCGGTACCGGTCCATCGCGGAGTCCAGCTCCGGTGGTGTTGCAAGGCTGCCGAGGTCACCCATGTGCGCCGTCCCCCTGGTAGTTCCCGATACCTCGGAAACTACCGGAGGGCACTGACAACGGCAGCCCGAATCCCGCTCGCCGCTCAGGTGCCGGGCTTGCGGCCGTAGACGTACACGTCCTCGCCCTTGGTGAGGAGGTTCCAGTAGGCCTTGGCGTCGGTGGAGGTCATGTTCACGCAGCCGCCGGAGCCCGGCGGGTTCCACATGCTCTTCGTCGTCGAATGGAAAGCGATGCCGCCGTCGAAGAACTGCGAGTACGGCATCGAGACGTTGTAGATCGTCGACCAGTGGTTGATGCTGCGGTAGTAGATCTTCTTCAGGCCGGTCCGGGTCTCGGTGCCGTCCTTGCCCGTGCGGACCGCCACCGGGCCGTAGACCAGCTTGCTGCCGTCCTGGATCCAGCTCAGCTGCCGGGTCAGGTCGACGCAGGCGATCCGCCCCTTGTCGGTGGGGCAGCTGCCGGCCTTGTTGGGGTTGTTGCCGGCCGCCCGCTGGGCCAGCATCGTGCTCATCGTCCGCCAGGTCAGCGGCCCCGCGTAGCCCTGGGTGGGTGTGATGCCGTGCTTGGCCTGGAACGCCTTGATCGCGTTGCAGTCCGCGGCGGACTGCTTGCCGTCCACCGGGCGGCCGAGGAACTGTTCCACCTGCCGCTGGTGCGGGCCGGTGGTGAGGTTGCAGGACGCGGCCTGCGCGGTGCCGCTCCCCAGGACCACCAGCGGTGCCGCAAGGGCCAGTGCCCCGCCGACGACCGCCGCTCGGGTGCGCAGGGTTCTGCCTATCGTGATCACGCCGGCCTCCCGCCTCGTATTGCTTCGCCTGTCGGCCGGGGGACGCACGAAGGCCCGGGCGCGGTTGCGCCCGGGCCTTCGTACATCGCTTCATACGGAAGGCGTACGAGTCACTGCTACGCCGAGGCGAGCCGGCGCTCCGCCCGCGCCACCCGGGAGCCGTAGAGGGTGATGGCGACGACGCCCAGTACGGCGGCCAGGGCGAGCGCGGCCGTGGCCTGCCAGCCGCCGGAGTGCCAGGCCAGCGCCCCCAGCGTGCCGCCCGCGCTGGAACCCAGGTAGTACGCCGACTGGTAGAGCGCCGAGGCCTGCGCGCGGCCGGTCTTTGCGGTACGGCTCACCGAGGAGGAGGCCACCGCGTGCCCGGCGAAGAAGCCCGCGGTGATCAGGACCAGGCCGGCCAGGATCATGCCCAGCGAGTCCGACAGCGAGGCCAGCAGCCCGAGCGCGGTGGTGGTGACGGCGAGGTAGAGGGCGCCGCGCCGGCCGAGCCGGGCCACCAGCTGCCCGGCCGCCGCCGAGGCGGCCGTACCCACCAGGTAGATCAGGAAGATGGAGCCGACCACGCCCTGGCCGAGCGAGAACGGCTCTTCGACCAGCCGGTAGCCGATCACCGTGTAGACCGCGCCGAAGACGGTCATGAACAGGGCGCCGATCCCGTACAGCCGGAGCAGCAGCGGGTCCCGCAGGTGCCCGGCGACGGTACGGCCCACCGCCCGCGGGTTCAGCGAGGCGGGGCGGAAGAACCGGGCCCGGGGGAGGAGTGCCAGGAAGACCAGTGCGCAGCCCAGCGACATCAGGCCGACGGCCAGCAGGCCCGCCCGCCAGCCCCACAGCTCGGCGGCCCAGCCGGTGACCACGCGACCGCTCATGCCGCCGATCGAGTTGCCCGCCACGAACAGGCCGATGGCCGCGACCAGAGCCTTGGGCTTGACCTCCTCCGCGAGGTAGGCCATCGCGGAGGCCGGGATGCCGGCGATCGCCGCGCCCTGCACCACCCGCAGCGCGATCAGCCACTCCAGGCTGGGCGCGAACGGCACCAGCAGGCCGACCGCCACGGCCACCGCCATCGACCAGATCATCATCCGGGTCCGCCCGAACCGCTCGGACAGGGCGCTGAGCGGCAGCACGAACAGCGCGAGCGCGCCGGTCGCCGCCGACACCGTCCAGCTGGCCTGGTCCGCGGTCACGCCGAAACCGGCGGATACGGCGGGCAGCAGGGCCTGCGTGGAGTAGAGGAGGGCGAAGGTGGCCAGTCCGGCGGCGAAGAGCGCGAAGCTCATCCGGCGGTAGCCGGGGGTGCCGGGGGAGAGGGGCTCGTGAGGCGCGTGGGGCTCGTGCGGCTCGGGGTGCGCGGCGGTCTCGTGGGACGGCGAGGCAGAGGCGACCACGGTGGTGGACGCCCCGGTATGAGCGGGAGACATACCAGCGACGGTAGGCCTGATTCCCTTCATGCGTCCAATGCATGGAATCATCAAAATCGATCCACCCCTGCATCAGCACAGCTCACAGAGGTGCCTGTCAATGAGCCGTTACGAACAAGACATGAGCGTGACACGTCTGCTGGCCCCTCGCCTCAGCTGGTTCGTGACGGTCGCCCGGCACGAGCACGTCACCCGGGCCGCCCATGAGCTGGGCATTCCGCAGTCCACCCTGTCCCGGGCCGTCGTCCGGCTCGAACAGGACCTGGGAGTCGCGCTGTTCGCCCGGATCGGCCGGACCGTCGCCCTCACCACCGCCGGCCGGACCTTCCTCGCCTCCGCCGAGCGGGCGCTCGCCGAGATCGGCCGGGCCGCCGAATCCGTCCAGGCGGACGCCGACCCGGCGGGCGGCAAGGTCGCCTTCGGCTTCCTGCACACCCTGGGCTCGGAAACCGTCCCCGAACTGATCCGCGCCTTCCGGGTGGACCATCCCGGGGTCCGGTTCTCCCTCGTCCAGAACTACGGCGAGGCCATGCTGGAGCGGCTGCGCGCCGGGGAGCTCGACCTGTGCCTGACCTCGCCGGTGCCGGACGCGCCCGACCTGGTCACCCGCCGCCTCGACGAGCAGCGGCTGCGGCTGGTGGTGCCGGACGACCACCGGCTCGCGGTCCGCAAGCGGATCCGGCTGGCGGAGGCCGCCGAGGAAACCTTCGTCACCCTCGAACCCGGCTACGGGCTCCGCCGGATCACCGACGACCTGTGCGCCGAGGCGGGGTTCACCCCGCGGGTGGCCTTCGAGGGCGAGGAGGCCGAGACCCTGCGGGGGCTGGTCGCCGCCGGGCTGGGGGTGGCCCT
Organism: Streptomyces sp. NPDC002054; assembly: GCF_040296685.1. Taxonomy (NCBI): domain Bacteria; kingdom Bacillati; phylum Actinomycetota; class Actinomycetes; order Kitasatosporales; family Streptomycetaceae; genus Streptomyces; species Streptomyces sp. NPDC002054. Next base: position 68,268 of record NZ_JBEOXT010000014.1, on the reverse strand, counting down.
GCTACCGCCGCCCGCGGTGGCCCGCCCGGGCGTGGTCGAACTGACCGTCACCGCCCCGCGCGCGGTCCGCGAGATCGGCGTCGCCTGGCTCGACGGCCACCCGGACACCCCGCCGGTGGCGGCCTTCAAGCGCTTCCTCCTGTCCCGCCGGGGGCGACTGCTCCCGGAACTGTGAGGGACGGCGCGGCGTTACGGGTCGCCGCCGGGCGAAGTCATCACCCGCGCCCCGGCCCGGCCCGCCCCGCCCCGGCCCGGCCCGGCCGGGCCTCGGCCGCGCAGCGCTCCGGCCGGGCCCGGCCCGGTGCACCTGGGGCCGGGCCCCGCTCAGGCGGTGCGGGGAGCTCGGCGCCGCGGGCCGCCGCGGTGGAGTCCGGCGGAACCGGTCGGGCAGGCGGTGGCTGCCGCCGGGTCCTCACCGGTACGGTGCCGGCCCTCCACAGCTGATTCACCGTCAGGACATCTGCCGGTGCCAGCCTGTGGCGCATGGCCCTCAGCAGGCGCGACCTCCTGTCCACGGGCGCGGCTGCGGCTGCAGCCGCCCCGCTGACGCCCGCCCCGGCCGGCCAAGGCCAAGGCCAAGGCCAAGGCCAAGGCCAAGGCCAAGGCCATGGTCGGACCGAGGCCCGCACCCTGCGTGGCACCATCCCGCCCGGTGCCCCGGACTTCGTCTATCTCCCCCTCGACATCCCGCCCGGGATACGCGAGATACGGATCGCCTACCGCTACGAGAAGCCGCCGGTGCCCCCCGGCACCGCCGGGAACGCCCTGGACATCGGCATCTTCGACCAGCACGGCACCGCCCTCGGCGGCCGTGGCTTCCGTGGCTGGTCGGGTGGCGCCCGCAGTGAGTTCTTCCTGCGCGCGGACGAAGCCACGCCCGGCTACCTGCCCGGCCCCATCACCCCCGGCCGCTGGCACCTCGCCCTCGGCCCGTACACGGTGGCCCCCGCCGGCCTCCCGTACGAGATCACAGCAACCCTGGAGTACGGCGAGCCCGCCCCGGCCGCCGCCGCCACCCCCTCCTACCCACCGCTGCGCGCCCGCGGCCGGGGCCGCGCCTGGTACCGGGGCGACTGCCACGTCCACTCCGTGCACTCCGACGGGCGCCGCACCCCGGCCGAGATCGCCGCCCTCGCCCGCGCGGCCGGCCTGGACTTCATCAACTCCGCCGAGCACAACACCACCTCCGCGCACGCGGCCTGGGGCCCGTCGGCCGGCCCCGACCTGCTGGTCCTCACCGGCGAGGAGGTCACCACCCGGACCGGCCACGTCCTGGCCGTCGGCACCGATCCCGGCACCTTCGTCGACTGGCGCTACCGGGCCCGGGACAACCGGTTCGGCCGGTTCGCGCGGACCGTCCGCGACGCGGGCGGCCTGGTCGTACCGGCCCACCCGCACGCCACCTGCCTCGGCTGCAGCTGGAAGTTCGGCTTCGCCGACGCGGACGCGGTCGAAGTCTGGAACGGCCCCTACACCCCCGACGACGAGGTCTCCCTCGCCTCCTGGGACGCCCTGCTGCGCGGCGGTGGCGGCCACCGGCCGCTGCCCGCGCTCGCGGGCAGCGACTACCACCGCGACCCGGACCGGATCGGCACCCCGCAGACGGTGGTCCTGGCCGAGGACCTGACCCGGGACGCGATCCTGGCGGGCCTGCGCGCCGGCCGCGCCTACGCCGCGGAATCCGCCGCCGTCTCCCTCTCCTTCACCGCGGTGACCCCGCGCGGCGGCCACGCCGGCATCGGCGAGCGGCTGTCGTGCCCGCCGGACACCGAGGTACTGGTGCAGCTGGCGGTGACCGGCGCACCGGGCTGCGAGCTGCGGCTGGTCACCGACCAGGGCCTGGTCCACACGGTCCCGGCCGCCGCCGAGTCGCTGGAGTGGCGCACGACCCCGGCCCGCTCGGCCTACGTCCGGGCCGAGGTCCGCCACCCCGCCGTCGCCCCGCCCCTGCCGGGGGCCCTGGCCGCCTTCACCAACCCGATCCGGCTGGGTGCGTCGGATGGACGCGCTGATCGGTGAGTTCGTAGCGGGCGCCGATGACGGACAGTCGGCCGGTGGCGATCCTGGCCGCCAGCTCGGGCTCCGCCGCCAGCAGCGACCGGACCCGCAGCACGTTCGCGTCGATGGCCGCCTCCACCCGGGCGGCCCCCTGCAGCCTGTGGTCGATGGCCGGCCGGATCTGGTCGACCAGGTACTGCATGTGGGCCGGCAGCCGGGTGCCGCCCTCGTCGGCGTGGACGGCGGCGGCGACGGCTCCGCAGGACTGGTGCCCGAGGACCACGATCAGCGGAATGCCGAGCTCCAGGACCCCGTACGCGATGCTGCCGAGGACCGCCTCGTCCAGTACCTCGCCCGCCGACCGTACGGTCAGCAGATCGCCCAGGCCCTGGTCGAAGACCAGTTCCGGGGGGACCCGGGAGTCGACGCAGCCGAGGACCACCGCGAACGGGTGCTGCCCGCCGACCAGCGCCCGGCGCACCGTACGGGCCTCGTCCGGATGCCGCTCGTGCAGCAGCCGCCAACGGCGGTTGCCCGCCGCGAGTTCCCGCAGCGCAGCGTCCGGGGTGGTGGGCCGCTCCTTGAGGATGGCCGTCCCGGCCCGGGCCGAGGGCGTATGGGACCCGGCCGCCAGCCCGGCGGCCAGCCCCGCCGCACCGGTGAGTGCCGCTCGTACCAGCCCGCGCCGCCGTTCCGCATCCGCCGTCATACACCGAGAAGCTAGGCACATCAGGGCCCTGAGGACACCGTCCCCACCGGCGGCCCGCCCGTCCTTGGCGAATTCTCGGCCATCCGGCGTACCCGCCGCGCAGGCGCCCGGTCAGCCCCGCAGGGAGCGGCCGAAACCGGAGGCCAGGGGCATCCGCAGGCCCAGCGGCGGTGGCGCCGCCAGCGCGTCCGTGACCGGGCGGGACCACCGGCTGCCCAGCACCGCGCCGAGGACGAAATCCACCCCCAGCGCGACCACTTCGGCCCGGTGCTCGCGCAGCGCATGGCCGTCCGAGTGGACCTCGAACCGACAGGTCGAACGATTCGCCTTCTTCGCCCGCGCCGCCAGCCGGAACGACAGCTCCGGGTCCGTACAGGCATCGTTCGTGCCGTGCACGATCAGCACCTGCCGTCCGGCCAGCTGCTTCACCGGTTCCGGTGACCCGTCCGCCGCCGCCTCCGGCAGGCAAGGGGCGATCGCCAGCACCGAGTTGACCGCCGGATGACCGGCGCCGCGGAGCGCGGTCAGGCCGCCGGGCCCGTAGCCGGCGAGGCAGACCGGGACGTCGCCGTACCGGCGCACCACCTCGTCCGCCGCCCCGCCGACGCCGCCGGCACTGCCCGCGCTCGCGTCCGCGCCCTGTACGAGATGGGTGACCAGGCCCGCAGCGCCGCCCGCACGGGCCAGGGCCCGGGCCAGCGGGCGTACCGGCCCGGGGGATAAGGGTGACAATCCGGGGCGTCCCGGGAGCAGGAGCACCACGCCGCTGACCGCCCCGCCGGAGCCATCCGCGCCGCCCGCCCGCCCCAGGTGCGCCCCGCGGTCCGGCTTCGCATGCTGTGCCATGGCGGAACAGTCTCAGACCCTGAGGTGTATGCCACCCGTCCGCACGGTCACTGTTACGTATCGACGGCCCGTATCGCACTGGTGCTCTACGCGCGTAGGAGTAGAGTGCGCAGATGACGAGCGACACCCCCAACCTGCCCACCCCGGATCAGATCCGCCGCTCCCCGAAGGTGCTGCTGCACGACCACCTCGACGGCGGTCTGCGGCCCGGGACCATCATCGAGCTGGCCGCGGCGGTCGGTTACGAGAACCTCCCCGAGACCGATGCCGACAAGCTGGGCATCTGGTTCCGCGAAGCCGCCGACTCCGGATCCCTCCCGCGCTACCTGGAGACGTTCGCGCACACCTGCGCCGTCATGCAGACCAAGGAGGCGCTGTTCCGGGTCGCCGCCGAGTGCGCCGAGGACCTGGCCGAGGACGGCGTCGTGTACGCCGAGATCCGCTACGCCCCCGAGCAGCACCTGGAAGCCGGCCTGACCCTCGAAGAGGTCGTCGAGGCGGTCAACGACGGCTTCCGCGAGGGCGAGCGGCGCGCCAAGGCCAACGGCCACCGGATCCGGGTCGGCGCGCTGCTGACCGCGATGCGGCACGCGGCCCGGGCGCTGGAGATCGCGGAGCTCGCCAACCGCTACCGCGACAACGGCGTGGTCGGCTTCGACATCGCCGGCGCCGAGGCCGGGTTCCCTCCCACCCGCCACCTCGACGCCTTCGAGTACCTCAAGCGCGAGAACAACCACTTCACCATCCACGCGGGCGAGGCCTTCGGCCTTCCGTCGATCTGGCAGGCCCTGCAGTGGTGCGGCGCCGACCGGCTCGGCCACGGTGTGAAGATCATCGACGACATCGAGGTCGCCGCCGACGGCAGCGTGACGCTGGGCCGGCTGGCCTCGTACGTCCGGGACAAGCGCATCCCGCTGGAGATGTGCCCCACCTCGAACCTGCAGACGGGCGCGGCGGCCTCCTACGGCGAGCACCCGATCGGCCTGCTGCGCAAGCTGCACTTCCGGCTGACGGTCAACACCGACAACCGGCTGATGAGCGGCACCAGCATGAGCCGCGAGTTCGAGCACCTGGTCGACACCTTCGGCTACACGCTCGACGACATGCAGTGGTTCACCGTCAATGCGATGAAGTCCGCGTTCATTCCTTTCGATGAACGACTGGCGATGATCAACGACGTGATCAAGCCGGGCTATGCGGAGCTGAAGTCCGAGTGGCTGTTCCGGCAGACCGTCTCCACCAGCGGTTCCGTCTCGGCCTAGGCCTGAGCGTCACCATTCGAGAGCGCCCGGGAGTGGCATATCCCGGGCGCTTTCTCATATCAACTGATGTTTGCGGGACGGCGTTTGGTCTGGCTAGCTTGCGGAGCCGCTCACATTCCCTGTCGCAAGGACGATCCTTCATGAAGCAGTCAGCTGCCAAGACCCTCGGTGTCGCCGTCCTCGGTGCTGCCTTCGCCGCTTCCGCCGCCGGTGCCGCCTCGGCGAGCGCCGCCCTGCCCCAGCTGGGTGCCGCCGACGCGCTGAGCGTGGTGACCAACACTGCGGAGGCGGTCACCAACAAGCAGGCCGGCCAGGAGGGGCAGGCGACCGACGCGGCCGGGCCGCTGAACTCGCTGACCGGCTCCCTGGGCGGGCTGCCCCTGGGCGGTCTGCCGATCGGCGGCTGATTCGCGACTCGCACGTCCGCACGGTGGGCGTACGGCTGTTCGCGCAGCTGCGCGTCCCACCGTGCCGTGTGCCACGATCACCCCCCCAACCACCGCTCTCCACACGGGGTACGAGGTCTCGGTCATGCGTGTGAAGTCATCCGCGGCGAGCGCCGCCCTGCTGCCCGTTCTGCTTCCTGTCCTGATGCTCGGCGCCGTCGGCTGCAGCGGCGACCCGGACGGCGGCACGGCCGCGGACAAGAGCCCCGACCCCAAGGGGTCCGCCGCGCCCGCGGCCCCCGGCGCGCCCCCGGCCGCCCGTACCCCGCTGGAGCGGGCCGCCCTGGTCCAGGGCGATCTCGCCGGGTACCAGATCTCCGCGCAGGGCAAGAACCCGAACGCCCCCGACGGCCAGCCGCAGGCGGACAAGAAGGCCTGCCAGCCGCTCGCCGACATCATGGGCGACAAGCCCGACCCGGCGGCCGAAGAGACCGTGAACCGGGGCATCGGCTCGCAGAAGCAGCTCGGCCTGGCCGTCTCCGCATCCCTCAGCGAGTACTCCGAGTCGGACGCCAAGCGGCTGATCGCGCGGCTCCGGGACGCCGTGGCCGCCTGCGGGGCCGGGTTCACCGCGACGGTGGAGAAGCAGTCCGGCAGCTACAGCCAGGTCAAGCCGGCCGCGTACAAGACGGGCGGCGACGAGAGCGTCAGCTGGACCACCGTCGCCGCGGCCGAGGGCGTCTCGGCGCAGGTCCACCTGGTGGTGGTCCGCGAGGGGGCGACCGTCGTACGGCTCATGGGCCTCAACGTGGCCGGCGCCAAGACCACCGCCGAGGTCCCGCACGAGGTCGCGGACAAGCAGCTGGAAAAGGTAAAGCAGCACATCCGCTGATTACCAGTGATTACCAGGCGGTCGAGGCGGACTTCTCGTTCGGCAGCAGCACCCACAGGGCCAGATAGATCAGGAACTGCGGACCGGGCAGCAGGCACGAGACCACGAATATGAGACGCATGGTGTTCGCGGACATTCCGAAGCGTCGCGCGAGACCGGCACAGACTCCGCCGATCCATCGTCCGTCACGGGGGCGGGCAAGGGCGCTCATGGTTTCTCCTTATTGAGGTACCGCTTTCTGCGGTACCTCAATACTCCCGCGGCACCGCGGACAAAACCTCGGCCCAAGGTTCCAGCCCGACCCTGGGAATTCTCGGGGTCCGTCCCTGAGGAACCGGCCCGTCCATGCGCGCCGCAACGTCCCGGACCTCCCGGGACTCCTGGGTGTCCCGGACCGTGCGGGTCCGCCGCAGCCGCGCCCGCCCGGCCGGCACCACGGCCAGGTGTGCGAGCACCACGCCCGTCGTGTTCAGCAGCACCGAGTCCACGTCCACCACCTGGCCCGGCACGGCCGTCTGCAGCATTTCGATCACCAGGGAGACCAGCGCGCCCGCGGCGGCGGTCCGGGTCAGCGAGGACCAGGCGGCCAGCGGCGAGGGTGCGAGCCGGCCGCTGACCAGCGGAAGCAGCACCCCGAGCGGGGCCAGCAGGGCCAGCGAGGAGCCGATCCGCCGGGCCGCCTCCAGCACCCCGTACGCCAGATCGGCCCGGATCCCGGCCAGCGGTGTCAGATTGGGCGCGGCAGCCCACGGCACGTCCAGGGGCCGCAGAGTCAGCCAGCCGACGAGCACCAGATGGGCGGCCAGGAGTACGCCGCCCAGCACCCGGAGCCGGAGTGGTATGGCGGCACTGCCGCCGGCCTCATGACGCTGCACACCTGCGAGGACGCGGCCCGCGGTGGCCGCGGTTCCGCCCGGCGGGCCGCCCGGCTCCCCCTAACGGGTGATGAGCAGCACAATCAGCAGGATCGCGCCCGCCACGGCCGGGGCGAGGATCTCGTACGCCCAGCGGACGCTCACCGGCCCCTGCGCGGTCTCCCGCTTCGCGCCCTGCTCGGCGAGCTCGCGCAGCTCGTCGATGTGCTGGTCGGCCTGCGCGCGCGGGTTCTCGGTGCCCAGCACCGCCGGATCGGTCTCGCCCCGGCGGGTCAGCGCCTCACGGCGGGCGATCTGCCGGTTGGCCTTCTTGCGGTCCCGCAGCGAGACCGGGATGGCCCACAGCTGGTACTTCGCGTCCTCGGTCAGCACCTCGGCGGAGTACCCGGACCGCAGGGAGTCCACGGCCCCCCAGGGCAGCTCGATGCTGCGGAAGGGGTTGCGCACCCGCAGCCGGTCGGCGCCCGCGAACACGGCGGGCCGCAGGGTGAAGGCCACCGTCAGCGGCATCGCGACCAGCGCCCCGGCCACCCCGAACCAGGGCGCGTTCCCCTTGCCCCGCACGATGGCGTCCCCGCACAGCCAGACCAGCAGAGCGAGCAGCAGCACCCCGCCGACGATGGCCATCGGGGAGCGGTACACGCGGTCCTGGTACACCGGCTCGTCGGAGGGGGACGCGGGGGAGGGGCTCGTCATGCCGCCGATTCTGCCGTACGCCTCCAGGGCGGGCTCGCGCGGATGCGACGTACGCCGCACAGATGTGCACCCGAGGGGGGTGACAGGTCGCTACGCGCGTAGATATGCTCATCTGGTGACCATGCCCACCACCCTCACCGCATTCGCTGACGTGACGACGTCCGACAGTGCGCTGCGCCGCTTCCTGCACGGGTTGCCCGGCGTGGACGCCGTCGGCCTGGAGGCCCGCGCGGCCGGCCTCGGTACGCGTTCGATCAAGACCACGGCCAAGGCGTACGCCATCGACCTGGCCATTTCGATGATCGACCTGACCACGCTGGAAGGCGCAGACACCCCGGGCAAGGTCCGGGCGCTCGCCGCCAAGGCCGTTCATCCCGACCCGACCGACCGCACCACCCCGATGACCGCCGCCGTGTGCGTCTACCCGGACATGGTGGCCACCGCGAAGGCCGCCCTGCACGGCGCCGACGTGAAGGTCGCCTCCGTAGCCACCGCCTTCCCGGCGGGCCGCGCGGCCCTGCCCGTGAAGCTGGCCGACACCCGGGACGCCGTCGCCGCCGGCGCCGACGAGATCGACATGGTCATCGACCGTGGCGCCTTCCTCGCCGGCCGCTACCTGGAGACGTACGAGCTGATCAAGGCCGTCAAGGAGGCCTGCGTCCGCGAGGACGGCAGCGCCGCCCGCCTGAAGGTCATCTTCGAGACCGGCGAGCTGTCGACCTACGACAACATCCGCCGCGCCTCCTGGATCGGCATGCTCGCGGGCGCCGACTTCATCAAGACCTCCACCGGCAAGGTCGGGGTCAACGCGACCCCCGCCAACACCCTGCTGATGCTCGAAGCCGTCCGCGACTTCAAGGCGCAGACTGGAATCCAGATCGGTGTAAAGCCGGCCGGCGGCATCCGGACCACCAAGGACGCGATCAAGTTCCTGGTCCTGGTCAACGAGACCGCGGGCGAGGACTGGCTGACCAACGAATGGTTCCGGTTCGGCGCCTCCAGCCTGCTGAACGACCTGCTCATGCAGCGCCAGAAGCTCGCCACCGGCCGCTACTCCGGTCCTGACTACGTGACGGTGGACTGATCACCATGGCTTCCCTTTTCGAGTACGCACCGGCTCCCGAGTCCCGCTCGGTCGTCGACATCGCCCCCTCCTACGGCCTGTTCATCGACGGTGAGTTCACCGACGCGGCCGACGGCAAGGTCTTCAAGACCGTCAGCCCCTCCAGCGAGGAGGTGCTGGCCGAGGTCGCCCAGGCGGGCACCGCGGACGTCGACCGTGCCGTGAAGGCCGCCCGCAAGGCCTTCGAGAAGTGGTCCGCGCTGCCCGGATCCGAGCGCGCCAAGTACCTCTTCCGGATCGCCCGGATCATCCAGGAGCGCAGCCGCGAGCTGGCCGTCCTGGAGACCCTGGACAACGGCAAGCCGATCAAGGAGACCCGCGACGCGGACCTCCCGCTGGTCGCCGCGCACTTCTTCTACTACGCGGGCTGGGCCGACAAGCTCGACCACGCCGGCTACGGCGCGAACCCGCGCCCGCTCGGCGTGGCCGGCCAGGTCATCCCGTGGAACTTCCCGCTGCTGATGCTGGCGTGGAAGATCGCCCCGGCGCTCGCCGCCGGCAACACGGTGGTGCTGAAGCCCGCCGAGACCACCCCGCTGTCGGCGCTGTTCTTCGCGGACATCTGCCGCCAGGCCGGCCTGCCCAAGGGCGTCGTCAACATCATCCCCGGGTACGGGGACGCGGGCGCCGAGCTGGTTGCCCACCCCGACGTCAACAAGGTCGCCTTCACCGGCTCCACCGCGGTCGGCAAGGCCATCGCCCGCCAGGTCGCCGGCACCGACAAGAAGGTCACCCTGGAGCTGGGCGGCAAGGGCGCCAACATCGTCTTCGACGATGCGCCCATCGACCAGGCGGTCGAGGGCATCGTCGGCGGCATCTTCTTCAACCAGGGCCAGGTCTGCTGCGCGGGCTCCCGGCTGCTGGTCCAGGAGTCGATCCACGACGAGCTGCTGGACTCCCTCAAGCGCCGCCTGTCCACGCTGCGCCTCGGCGACCCGCTGGACAAGAACACCGACATCGGTGCGATCAACTCGGCCGAGCAGCTGGCCCGGATCACCGCACTCGCCGAGCAGGGCGAGGCCGAGGGCGCCGAGCGCTGGTCCCCGGCCTGCGAGATTCCGTCCGCCGGCTACTGGTTCGCCCCGACGCTCTTCACGAACGTCACCCAGGCGCACACCATCGCCCGCGACGAGATCTTCGGTCCGGTGCTGTCCGTGCTGACGTTCCGCACCCCGGACGAGGCCGTGGCCAAGGCCAACAACAGCCAGTACGGCCTGTCCGCCGGCATCTGGACGGAGAAGGGCTCGCGGATCCTCGCGGTCGCGAGCAAGCTCCGCGCGGGTGTGGTGTGGGCCAACACGTTCAACAAGTTCGACCCGACCTCGCCCTTCGGCGGCTACAAGGAGTCGGGCTTCGGCCGCGAGGGCGGCCGTCACGGTCTGGAGGCCTACCTCGATGTCTGAGAAGTCCGAGCAGCGTCTGAGCGTCTTCAAGACCTACAAGCTGTACGTGGGGGGCAAGTTCCCGCGTTCCGAGAGCGGCCGGGTGTACGAGGTGACCGACTCCAAGGGAAACTGGCTGGCCAACGCTCCGCTGTCGTCCCGCAAGGACGCCCGTGACGCGGTGGTCGCGGCCCGCAAGGCCTTCGGCGGCTGGTCGGGCGCCACCGCGTACAACCGCGGCCAGATCCTCTACCGCATTGCCGAAATGCTGGAGGGCCGCCGGGACCAGTTCGTCCGCGAGGTCGGCGAGGCCGAGGGGCTGTCGAAGTCGAAGGCGGCGGCGGTCGTGGACGCGGCCATCGACCGCTGGGTCTGGTACGCGGGCTGGACCGACAAGATCGCCCAGATCGTGGGCGGGGCCAACCCAGTCGCTGGCCCGTACTTCAACCTCTCCACCCCGGAGCCGACCGGTGTGGTGACGGTCGTGGCCCCGCAGGACTCCTCGTTCCTGGGCCTGATCTCGGTGATCGCCCCGGTGATCGCGACGGGCAACACGGTCGTGGTGATTGCCTCGGAGAAGTCCCCGCTCCCCGCCCTCTCCCTGGGCGAGGTGCTGGCCACCTCCGACCTGCCCGGCGGCGTGGTCAACATCCTGTCCGGCAAGGCCGGCGAGATGGGCCCGCACCTGGCGTCCCACCAGGACGTCAACGCGATCGACCTGGCCGGTGCGGATGTGGCGCTCGCCAAGGAGCTGGAGGTCGCGGCGGCCGACAACCTCAAGCGCGTCCTGCGTCCACAGCCTGTGGACGACTGGACCGCCGACCCGGGCACGCACCGCATGACGGCGTTCCTGGAAACCAAGACCGTCTGGCACCCCACGGGCTCGCTCGGCGCATCGGGCTCTGCCTATTAGGGCTCGGTTCGCCTCCGGCGGCGCTTCTGTCGGCTCCAGGAGGGCGTGCGTCCTCAGAAACCACTCGTTCCTCGCGGTTTCCTCCGGGCGCTCGCCCTCCTTCGCCGACGCGCCGCCTTCGGCTCACTCGCCCGCGCAGGCTTCGGCGGGACGGGCAAGGGGCGGCTGCGGCCGGTCCTGACAACGGCAGGGCTCACTTGCCCGCAAAGACCGGCCCCGGCAGCGAACCCCCGCGCTGCCGGGGCCTTTCGTCTAGCGCTGCCCGTTGAGCGGTCCCAGCAGGGACGAGACCGCGGTCGTGGGGAGTTCGCCGACCGAGGGGCCCTGGGTGAGTACCCCGGTGACCATCGTGGTGCCCACCGCCGGGAAGTCGGCGACCTTCGTGCCGACCCCGTTGTCCAGCGGGTCCACGCCGGTACCGGCGAGCGGGTTCACCTTGAGCGCGGTGACGGGATCGGTGATGCCGGCCAGCGCATGTGGCACCGACACCTCACCGGCCTGGGCCGCGCCCGCGGCCATCGCCAGGGCCGCGCCGGCCATCGAAACGGTCAGACCGGCGTTGCGGAGAGCGTGCCGGGGTGCGGATGATGCGTGACGTCCCATGCACTCAGCGTAGTTGAGGTGTGATGCTGAATACCAACGGGCCTCCGCGGGGATCCCCTACGCGGGGTAATGCGTCACACTGGTGTCCCGTGAGCTGTTCATCTCCCCTTCCGACGCGCGTCGTCCTGTTGACGGGTCCCTCGGGTTCAGGAAAGTCCTCGCTGGCAGCCCGGTCCGGGCTGCCAGTCCTGCGTCTCGACGATTTCTACAAAGAGGGGTCGGATCCGACCCTTCCGCTGGTCGACGGCAGCTCCGACATCGACTGGGACTCTCCGCGGTCCTGGGACTCGGACGCCGCCGTGGCGGCCGTCGCCGCGTTGTGCGGGGCGGGTCGGACCGCGGTGCCGGTCTACGACATCGCCACCAGTTCCCGGACCGGTTCCGAGACCCTCGACATCTCGCGCACCCCGCTGTTCATCGCGGAGGGGATCTTCGCGGCCGACATCGCGGCCCGGTGCCAGGAGCTGGGGCTGCTGGCCGATGCGATCTGCCTGCGCGGGCGGCCGTCCACGACGTTCCGGCGGCGGCTGTCGCGCGATCTGCGGGAGGGGCGCAAGTCGATGCCGTTCCTGCTGCGCAGGGGATGGCGGCTGATGCGCGCCGAGCGGGGCATCGTGGCCCGGCACGTCGCGCTGGGCGCGCACGCCTGTGGCCGGGACGAAGCGCTGGGCCGCCTCGCCGCGGCGGCGGCCGGCCGCCACCGCACGGCCGGCGCCACCAGCGGCGCCGCCGCCTAGGCCCGGGCCGTACGTGGTTGAACCCGCGCCCGGATAGGCACGTGGTTCAGGTGGGCAGCAGACCCTGCCCGCCAGTCGACGGACGGAGTCCGGCGCAGCCGGGCGAAGCCCGGGAGGCCCCTTGGGGCCGAGCGGTGCGAGTCCGGCGTCCAAAAATCAGAACAGCGCGGGATCAGTCGGACCCCCGGCCGACTGATCCCGCGCGTTCCCCCATGGCCTCCGTCCCACCCCCGCAGGACGGCCCCCGTGGCCGTTGGCTCTCAGGCGACGAGCTCCTCGAAGGACTCCGCCTCGTCACGGCCGAAGCTCAGCGCCTCGTCCTCGCGCAGCCGGCGCAGCGAGCGCCAGATGCTCGACTTCACCGTGCCGACGCTGATGCCCAGGATCTCGGCGATCTCCGGGTCCGTACGGCCCTCGTAGTAGCGCAGCACCAGCATGGTGCGCTGCGGCTCCGGGAGGCGGGTCAGGGCCTGCCACAGGACCGCGCGGAGTTCGGTGCCGCGCATCGCGTCCGAGTCGCCGACCGTCTCCGGCAGTTCCTCGGTCGGGTACTCGTTCAGCTTGCGCCGGCGCCAGGCGCTGATGTGCAGGTTGGTCATGGTCCGGCGCAGGTAGCCGCCGACCGCGGCCTTGTCGGTGATCCGGTCCCAGGCGCGGTACGTCGAGAACAGCGCGCTCTGCAGCAGGTCCTCGGCCTCGTGCCGGTCGCCGGTCAGGTGGAACGCGGTCGCGAAGAGCGCGGCCCGGCGCTCCTGGACGTACGCCGTGAACTCGGCCTCGGAGGAGGGCGACGGCGCAGCCGGTGCAGACTGCGTGCGCTGCGCGGGAACCGCCTGGTACTCGTTGGCGTCAATGGCTGTGAGATGAGCCGGCCGGGGCCGGGAGACCGTACGGGCAGCCGTCCGGCGGTTCACATCGTGCAGCCGCGTGACAACCGCGCTGGGCGTGGTGCTGTGCAGCGTGTTCATCTCGCGCCTCCTGATCGGTCCGACATCGAAAAGACTGCCGGGCCGACTTAACCGAGGTGTCCGCCGACTGTCACAGGGCTGTCACAGCCGCCTGTCGCGTGTCGCGCGGACCGCGGCTGTCGATCGTGACCGTTCGACGGTCGAAGTCCGAAGGGGGCATGGGACAGAATGAGCGGGTGCCTTTCCTGTTGCTGATCGAGGACGACGACGCCATCCGCACGGCCCTCGAACTCTCCCTGTCACGCCAGGGCCACCGTGTGGCCACCGCGGCGACGGGCGAGGACGGCCTGAAACTGCTGCGTGAGCAGCGGCCGGACCTGATCGTGCTGGACGTGATGCTGCCCGGGATCGACGGTTTCGAGGTCTGCCGGCGGATCCGGCGCACCGACCAGCTGCCGATCATCCTGCTGACCGCCCGCAGCGATGACATCGACGTGGTCGTCGGACTGGAGTCCGGTGCCGACGACTACGTGGTCAAGCCCGTCCAGGGCCGGGTGCTGGACGCCCGCATCCGGGCCGTGCTGCGCCGCGGTGAGCGGGAGGCCAGCGACTCGGCGACCTTCGGTTCCCTGGTCATCGACCGGGCCGCGATGACGGTCACCAAGAACGGCGACGACCTCCAGCTGACCCCGACCGAGCTGCGGCTGCTGCTGGAACTCAGCCGCCGGCCGGGCCAGGCACTGTCCCGGCAGCAGTTGCTCCGCCTGGTGTGGGAGCACGACTACCTCGGCGACTCCCGGCTGGTGGACGCGTGCGTGCAGCGGCTGCGCGCCAAGGTCGAGGACGTGCCGTCCTCGCCGACGCTGATCCGGACCGTGCGCGGGGTCGGCTACCGCCTGGACTCCCCGCAGTGATCCGCGCGCTGCTCGCGGGCCGGCGCTGGACCAGCCTGCGGCTGCGGCTCCTGATCGTGTTCGCGCTGGTCGCGCTGACCGCCGCGGTGTCGGCGTCCGGGATCGCGTACTGGCTGAACCGGGAGGCGGTGCTCACCCGTACCCAGGACGCCGCCCTCGGGGACTTCCGGCAGGAGATGCAGAACCGTGCCGCCGCGCTGCCCGGCGACCCGACCCCGCAGGAACTGCAGCGCACCGCCGAGCTGATGGCGGGCAGTGCCCCCGGGTACAGCGTGCTGCTGGTGGACGAACGCAAGAGCGGGCAGAAGGTGTCCGGTTCGGCCGGGCCGGACGCGTTCACGCTGGAGGACGTACCGAAGTCCCTCCAGTACGCGGTGAACGACCAGCAGAAGGTGACCGCGGCCAACGACGCCGAGTACCACATGTACTGGCAGCGGACGAAGCCCGACGGCAACCCGTACCTGGTGGGCGGCACCCGGATCGTGGGCGGCGGGCCGACCGGCTACATGTACAAGTCCCTGGCCACCGAGCGGGACGACCTGAACGCGCTGGCCTGGTCGCTGTGCATCGCGACGGCCCTGGCCCTGCTCGGTTCGGCGCTGCTGGCGCAGGCGGCGGCGCGGACCGTGCTCAAGCCGGTGCAGCGGCTGGGCGACGCCGCCCGCCGGCTGGGCGAGGGCGAACTGGACACCCGGCTGGACGTGTCCGGCACCGACGAACTGGCCGACCTCTCCCATACGTTCAACAAGACGGCGGAGGCGCTGGAGAAGAAGGTCGCCGACATGAGCGCCCGGGAGGAGTCCAGCCGGCGGTTCGTGGCGGACATGTCGCACGAACTGCGGACCCCGCTGACCGCGTTGACCGCGGTGACGGAGGTGCTGGAGGAGGAGGTCGAGGGCCTCGATCCGATGATCGCGCCGGCCGTGAACCTGGTGGTGAGCGAGACCCGGCGGCTCAACGTCCTGGTCGAGAACCTGATGGAGGTCACCCGCTTCGACGCGGGCACGGCCCGGCTGGTGCTCGACGACGTGGACGTGGCCGACCAGGTGACGGCCTGCATCGATGCGCGCGCCTGGCTGGACGCGGTGGAACTGGACGCGGAGCGGGGCATCGTGGCCCGGCTGGACCCGCGGCGGCTGGACGTGATCCTGGCGAACCTGATCGGCAACGCGCTCAAGCACGGCGGCTCGCCGGTCCGGGTTTCGGTGCGGATGGACGCGCAGTGGCTGGTGATCGAGGTACGGGACAACGGCCCGGGCATCCCGGAGGAGGTCCTCCCGCACGTATTCGACCGGTTCTACAAGGCGAGCGCCTCGAGGCCGCGTTCGGAGGGCAGCGGGCTCGGACTGTCCATCGCGATGGAGAACGCGCACATCCACGGCGGTGACATCACGGCGGCCAACTCCCCCGGGGGCGGTGCGCTGTTCACGCTGCGGCTGCCGGTCGACGTGGGAAGGGTGAGCGCCGGTGGCGAGGACACGGATGCAGATGCGTAAGCGGGTACAGGTGGGCGTGGTCGGGGTCGCGCTGTTGCTCTCCGGATGCGGGATCCGGGCCACCACCGTCCCGGTGGACGTGGGCGCGGCCCCGTCGCGGGTGTCCTGTGACATCCCGGCACAGAACGCCGCGACCTCCGTCCAGGGCTTCAGGGCCACCGTGGAGCTGGTCTGCGGATCGCAGCTGGTCGGTGTGGAGCGGGTGGTGCCGGCCCCGGAGAAGCGGCCGGTGCGGGAGCCGGAAGCGCTGGTGGCACAGGCACTGCTGGAGGCGCTGGAGCGCAACCCTTCCGGAGAGGAGCGGGAGGCGGGGTTCACCACCGGGGTTCCGGCCGGGCTGTCGGCGGTCCGGTCCCGGACCGGGGACCCGCAGGGCACCCTGCGGCTGAGCCGCCGGCCGGAGGACCTGCCGCCGGTGGCGCTGGCCCAGGTGGTGTGCACGCTGGCGGGCAGCGAGGCCGTTTCGGCGGGCCCGGGCCCGGTCATCCTGGGCGGCCCGGACGCGGATCCGCCGCGCAAGTGGGAGTGCACGGACGCGATGCGGGCCCGCCCGGAATCGGTGCCCACCCTGGGCGAGATAGCCCGTACGACACCCTCGCCGACACCCTCGCCGGCAGGGTCCCCGTCGCCGTCGGCCTCGGCCTCTTGACCCCGAGCGCGCTTGAGGTCCGCCCCTACGAGGTGGTCCGGGAGGTCGGCCCGGTGGCGCCCCGCGGCTGACGGCCCGCGGCTGACGGCGCGCGAGCCCGGTGGCGGGGCCGCTCAGGTCCGCCACCGGGCGGCCATCGGAGGCGGGCTCAGTTGGCCGCGTACAGCCGGACGGCGAATTCGGCGATCTCCTCGTCGGAGAGGTTCTTCGCCAGATTGGCCTCGGTGATCATGCCGACCAGGCGGTGGCCGTTCTGCACGTCGATCACGGGCATCCGCTTGATCTGGTGCATCTCCATGCTGTCCACGGCTTCGGTGGCGCTGCTCTCCGCATCGATCCAGTGCAGGTTCCCGCCGAGCTCGCCGGCCTTCATCGTCGCCGGGTCCTTACCCTCCGCGCAGCACTGGATCACGATGTCGCGGTCGGTGACCAGGCCCTGGAGACGCTGGTCGTCCCCGCAGATCGGCAGACAGCCGACATTCAGATCGCGCATCATCCGCGACGCGTCGAGCAGGGACTGGTGCTCGCCCACGCACTGCACACCGGCGGTCATGATGTCCCGGGCCCGCAGGTTCTTCGCCATGGTTCCTCCTTGGTTGCCATCGTTCCCTGTGGTTCCCACTACGAGCACAGCACGGATGGCGGAACACGGCGCGCCGGGCGCGCGAAGGCCCCCGGACCTCAGGGGGAGGGTCCGGGGGCCTTCGGCGGAGCCGGGCGGGTCAGATGCCCGCGGCGGCGGCCAGGTCCTTCTTGACCGCGGCCAGCACATCGGCACCGCGGACGCGGGCCGAGGCCAGGTCGGAGGCGTCCGCCACCGGGACCACGACCTCCAGGTAGCACTTGAGCTTGGGCTCGGTGCCGGACGGGCGGACGATCACCCGGGCCTTGTAGTCGCCGTCCAGGTAGTAGCGCAGGCCGTCGGTGGGCGGCAGTGCGTCGGTCCCCCGGGTGAGGTCCTCCGCCGAGGTCACCCGCAGGCCCGCCAGCACGGTCGGCGGCTGCTCCCGGAGCCGCTGCATGGCGTCGGCGATCACCGACAGGTCCTCGACCCGGACCGACAGCTGGTCGGTGGCGTGCAGGCCGTGCTCCATCGCCAGATCGTCCAGCAGATCGGTCAGGGTGCGGCCGTGCTCCTTGAGCTCCGAGGCCAGCTCGGCCACCAGCAGGGCGGCGGTGATGCCGTCCTTGTCGCGGACGCCCTCGGGGTCCACGCAGTAGCCGAGCGCCTCCTCGTAGCCGTAGCGCAGACCCTCCACCCGGGAGATCCACTTGAAGCCGGTGAGGGTCTCCTCGTAGCCGACCCCGGCCGCCTCGGCGATCCGGCCCAGCAGCGAGGAGGAGACGATGGACTCGGCGAAAACGCCCCGAGCGCCCTTGTGCACCAGGTGCTCGGCCAGCAGCGCGCCGA
The DNA here is from genome assembly GCF_040296685.1 of Streptomyces sp. NPDC002054. Classification (NCBI taxonomy): domain Bacteria; kingdom Bacillati; phylum Actinomycetota; class Actinomycetes; order Kitasatosporales; family Streptomycetaceae; genus Streptomyces; species Streptomyces sp. NPDC002054. Next base: position 50,468 of record NZ_JBEOXT010000014.1, on the reverse strand, counting down.
CCTCGTCGCCGCGCAGCATCCGCCAGCCGCCCTCGACGCCATCGTCCGGAACGGCCACCGCGCAGCGGTCGGCGTCCGGGTCGTTGGCGATCACGATGTCCGGGCCCGCCGCGCGGGCCGCCTCGAAGGCGAGGTCCATCGCACCCGGCTCCTCCGGGTTGGGGAAGGCCACGGTGGGGAAGGCGGGGTCCGGTTCGGCCTGTTCGGCGACCAGGACGGGGGCCGGGAAGCCGGCCCGGGCGAAGGCCGCCATGACGACGTCCTTCCCGACGCCGTGCATGGCCGTGTAGACGGTCCGCACGGTGCGGGGGGACCCGGGGCTCAGGACGGCGTCCGTACGCGCCAGGTAGGCCTCCAGGACCTCGTCCCCGAGCTGTTCCCAGCCCTCCGCCGGACGCGGTACGTCGGCCAGCGCGCCGACCGCCGCGATCTCGGCGGCGATCTCCGCGTCCGCGGGGGACACGATCTGGGAGCCGTCGCCGAGGTAGACCTTGTAGCCGTTGTCCCGGGGCGGGTTGTGGCTCGCGGTCACCTCGACGCCGGCGACGGCACCCAGGTGCCTTATGGCGTACGCGAGGACGGGCGTCGGCAGCGGACGGGGCAGGACGGCGGCGCGCAGACCCGCGCCGGTCATCACCGCCGCGGTGTCGCGGGCGAAGTCCGCCGACTTGTACCGGGCGTCGTAGCCGACGACGACCAGGCCGCCCTCGTGGCCCTTCGCCTTGAGGTAGGCCGCGAGGCCCGCCGCGGCCCGGATGACCACCGAGCGGTTCATCCGCATCGGACCGGCCCCGATCTCGCCGCGCAGTCCGGCGGTGCCGAACTGCAGGGTGCCGGAGAAGCGGTCCGCGAGCTCGGTGAGGTCCTGTGCCTCGATGAGCCCGCGGAGCTCCGCGGCGGTCTCGGGGTCGGGGTCCTCGGCCAGCCATGCCTGGGCCCGTGCGATCAGATCGTCCTGCACTACTTCCGCCTAACCTCTCGCGTCGCCTACGCCTGGTGCTACCAGCGTCCTACCAGCCTGCTCAGATCCGGGCGAGGACCTGGGTGAGCAGCTCGCCCATCCGGGCGGCCGAGTCGCGGCCGGCCTGGAGGACCTCTTCGTGGTTGAGCGGCTCGCCGGACAGGCCCGCCGCCAGGTTGGTGACCAGCGAGATGCCGAGCACCTCGGCGCCGGCCTCACGGGCGGCGATGGCCTCCAGCACGGTGGACATGCCGACCAGGTCGGCGCCCATGACGCGGATCATGTTGATCTCGGCCGGGGTCTCGTAGTGCGGGCCGGGGAACTGGACGTAGACGCCCTCTTCGAGGGTCTCGTCGATCTCCTTGCACATCGCGCGCAGGCGAGGCGAGTAGAGGTCGGTGAGGTCCACGAAATTGGCGCCGACGATCGGCGAGGTCGCGGTGAGGTTGATGTGGTCGCTGATCAGGACCGGCTGGCCGGGGCGCATGCCCTCGCGGAGGCCGCCGCAGCCGTTGGTGAGCACGACCGTCTTGCAGCCGGCGGCCACGGCGGTGCGGACACCGTGGGCGACCGCGGCGACGCCGCGGCCCTCGTAGTAGTGGGTCCGGCCGAGGAAGACCAGCGCGCGCTTGTCGCCGATCTTGTACGAGCGGACCTTGCCGCCGTGGCCGGCGACGGCGGCTGCGGGGAAGCCGGGCAGCTTGGTGATCAGGAACTCGGCCTCGGGAGCGCCGAGGGCTTCGGCGGCCGGGGCCCAGCCGGAGCCCATGACGAGGGCGACATCGTGGGACTCGGCGCCGGTGAGCTCACGCAGACGCGCGGCCGCGGCGTCGGCGGCGGCGTGGGGATCGGTAACAGATGCGTTCACGCAGACGAGCGTAGCCGCTCCTGGCCTACGCGCGTAGATGTAACAGCTCACGGTGTTCGGATCGTTGCCTTGTCGTTTCCGACGATTTGCGCCACCCACCTGCGACGCAGCCCCGTTTCCGGGGCCGGAGGCAGTCAGCAGGGACGCTTGCGGAGTTCCATCACATAGTCGTGGGGGGCGCCCGCGGACTCCGCGGCGTCGGCGATCTCGCCGAGGTAGCGGGCCGACGGCAGGCCGCCCTCGTAACCGTTCAGGACGTACACCCAGGCGGCCTCCTCGCCGTCCAGGGTGTGCACCCGCACCCGCATCCGGCGGTAGATGTCGAGCCCGACACCCTCCCAGCGGTCCATGGACTCCTCGTCCGCGGGCGCGATGTCGTAGAGCGCGACGAAGACCTGCTGGCGCGGGGCCTCCACGATCGTGGCGAGGGCGCCCTCCCAGCCCATCTGCTCGCCGCCGAAGGTCAGCCGCCAGCCGTTGATCCAGCCCGTGCCGCGCAGCGGGGAATGCGGGGCGCGGCGCGTCATCAGCCGCGGGTCGAGGTTGCCGGCGTACGCGGCGTAGAGCGACATGAGGTCGAGGGTACGGGAGGGGTGGCGCTGGACGCCCGTCGCCCGCACTCCCGGATGGCCGCCCCGGGCGGAAGCACCTTGAAGCGTGCGGGACAATGGAGCACGGAATGCATCCCCCGGGGAAGACCCCCCGGACACACCGGCCGGGGCGGCTGCCGGCCGGGCAGACGTGAGGCGGACTTTTCGTGACCCGGATCGTGATCATCGGCGGCGGACCCGGCGGGTATGAGGCGGCGCTCGTGGGCGCTCAGCTCGGCGCGGAGGTGACCGTCGTGGACTGCGACGGTCTGGGTGGGGCGTCGGTGCTCACCGACTGCGTCCCCTCCAAGACCCTCATCGCAACCGCCGAGGTCATGACGAACTTCGATTCGTCCTACGAAGAGCTGGGGATCATCGTCGCGGACGACACCCCCCACCTCGAGCAGGCCGCCCGCGTGGTCGGCGTGGACCTGGGCAAGGTCAACCGCCGTGTGAAGCGGCTCGCGCTCGCCCAGTCGCACGACATCACCGCCTCCGTCACCCGGGCCGGCGCCAAGGTCATGCGCGGTCGCGGCCGGCTCGGCGGCCCGCAGGGCATCGACGGCACCCGGGACGTCATCGTCACCGCCGCCGACGGCACGGAAACGATTCTGACCGCCGACGCGGTGCTGATCGCCACCGGCGGCACCCCGCGCGAGATCCCGGACGCCCAGCCCGACGGCGAGCGGATCCTGAACTGGACCCAGGTCTACGACCTCGACGAGCTCCCCGAGGAGCTCATCGTGGTCGGCTCGGGCGTCACGGGCGCCGAGTTCGCCGGCGCGTACCAGGCGCTGGGCTCGCGGGTCACCCTGGTCTCCTCCCGCGACCGGGTGCTGCCCGGCGAGGACCCGGACGCGGCGGCCGTCCTGGAGGACGTCTTCCGCCGCCGCGGCATGAACGTCATCGGCCGGTCCCGCGCCGAGTCCGCCAAACGGGTCGGCGACCGGGTCGAGGTCACCCTCTCCGACGGCCGGGTCATCACCGGCACCCACTGCCTGATGGCGGTCGGCGCCATTCCGAACACCAAGAACATGAACCTGGAGGAGTCCGGGGTCCGGCTCAAGGAGTCCGGGCACATCTGGACCGACAAGGTCTCCCGCACCTCCTCGCCCGGCGTATACGCGGCCGGCGACGTCACCGGCATCTTCGCCCTGGCCTCCGTCGCCGCCATGCAGGGCCGGATCGCGATGTACCACTTCCTCGGCGACGCGGTGACCCCGCTCAACCTCAAGACGGTCTCCTCGAACGTCTTCACCGACCCCGAGATCGCCACCGTCGGCTACACCCAGGCGGATGTGGACGCGGGCAAGATCGAGGCCCGGGTGGTGAAGCTGCCGCTGCTGCGCAACCCGCGCGCCAAGATGCAGGGCATCCGGGACGGGTTCGTGAAGCTGTTCTGCCGTCCGGGCACCGGCATCGTGGTCGGCGGTGTGGTCGTCTCCCCGCGTGCCAGCGAACTGATCCACCCCATCTCGATCGCGGTCGACAACAATCTGACGGTCGAGCAGATCGCAAACGCGTTCACCGTGTACCCCTCGCTGTCCGGGTCGATCGCCGAGGTGGCCCGCCAGCTGCACACCCGGAAGGCGTCCGGGGAGGCGTAACCGCCTGCGAACGACCGCCGCCTGCAAGGGGGTTGGGGGTGGGGTGCCGGGGCGGCCCCGGATGTTCACGAACAACTCGGGCCGCGTATACCACTAGTCACCCCACCTTGCGAACAACTTCGGTATTCCGGCGCAAAGAGCTGAAAGCAGACGGTCGCCCGCGTTACCGTCTGTTTCGTGTTCGCTGCAGAACGTCGCCAGTTGATCCTCGAAATGGTGCGCGCCAACGGAGCCGTGTCGCTCCGTGAGCTCGCCCGCGTCGTCCAGACCTCCGAAGTGACCGTACGGCGGGACGTGCGGGCGCTGGAGGCAGAAGGACTCCTCGACCGCCGGCACGGCGGTGCGGTGCTGCCGGGCGGGTTCACCCGTGAATCCGGCTTCCCGCAAAAGTCCCACCTCGCGACGGCGGAGAAGACCGCCATCGCCGATGTCGCGGCCGGCCTCGTCGAAGAGGGCGAGGCCGTTGTCGTCGGTGCGGGCACCACGACCCAGGAGCTGGCCCGCCGGCTCGCCCGGGTGCCCGGCCTGACGGTGGTGACCAACTCCCTCCTGGTCGCCCAGGCGCTGGCCCATGCCAACCGGGTCGAAGTGGTGATGACCGGTGGCACCCTGCGCGGCTCCAACTACGCGCTGGTGGGCAGCGGGGCGGAGCAATCCCTCCAGGGGCTGCGGGTCTCCCGGGCCTTCCTGTCGGGCAGCGGCCTGACCGCGGAACGGGGCCTGTCCACGTCCAACATGCTCAGCGCGAGCGTGGACCGCGCCCTGGTGCAGGCGGCGGCGGAGGTGGTGGTCCTCGCCGACCACACCAAGCTCGGCACCGACACCATGTTCCAGACGGTGCCGACGGATGTCATCACCCGCCTGGTCACGGACGAGCCGCCACCGCACGACGACCGGGCCGCCGCGGAGCTCCAGGCCCTGGCGGACCAGGGCGTCCAGGTCACCGTCGCGGGCTCCGGCCCGGCCACCGGCGTCGACGGCCTCCCGGGCCGCCGCCCGCGCCGCGAATCCCCCCTCCCGGTCCAACGCCGCGGCGGCCCGACCGCCCAACTCCGCAGCGCCCCGGCTCTGTCGGAGCCGGGGGAACGGGAACGCGAGCGGGCGAGGGTGGCGGACCTCCGGCGGCGGTAGCGGCAGCGGGCGGCCGAGCGTGAGAGAAGGGCCCCGCCGGAAATTCCGGCGGGGCCCTTCGTATTGCGTTACTGGTGCTTACCCTTCGGGGGGCCGTAGTTCGCGGTCAACCTCTCCGCGTACTCCGTCGGCACGTTATCGCGAAAGACCATCGCGAGTGACGTCTCCAGTGCGCCTTGCGCATCGGTGAAGGGGCCGAACCGCTCACGCCATTCGTTCTGTGCCCCCGGGCTCGGGAACCCCCGGAACACCGATACTTCAGGATCCCTTTCGCCCCAGCAGCCCCACTGTCCGGAGGGCCCCGTAAGGGTGATGACGTTCGCCGAGATGGCGATCGACCCGAAGATGTCACCCTTCGGCTCGTGGCTGATCGCCTCCCAGTAATCGTCTTCCGTGGCATCGACGGACAGCGAGACCGCCGGGTACACCTGGTAATCGTTCAGGTAGTACGTCTGGCAGTCCGGCTTGAGGACCACCAGATCGATCCGGTCGTCCCCGTGCCATCGGGCCATCTCGCACAGGGCCGGCCAGATCTCCGGGGCGAGCAGCGAATCGAAGTCGTAGAACAACGATTCGCCCCAGGTCCCTTTGAAAACCTGCCCGGGCAGCCGGGCGGCCGAGTCGAAAACGGCCTCGCTGCGGGAGAGGGCGGCCAGATACGCATCGTGATCGATCATGGTCTGATTCTCCTCCTCCGTCGTCGGTCATCGGGCACGGTCGTCAGTCCGTCCCCAGCCTGATCTTGAGATTGGCCTTCTTCGTCGTGCCGTCGTAGAAGTCGGCGGTCCATCCGTCGTAGCTGTCGGCCTTCGCCCGGAGGAAGTACTTCTTGCCGTCCTTCAGGTACATGGCCATGTCCGGGCCCTTGTCGATGAACTTCCATCCGTTCGCGACGAGGTTCTCACCGAATTCCTTGGGACCGACGTCCGTCTGGACGTTCCGGACGGAATCCCCCTTGGTCTTGTCCACGTACTGCGACGAGGTGCGGCAGTTGGTGTTGTGGACGAGGACAGGAGTCGCATCCGCCAGCACGTAGTAGCTGTGCAGGTTCCCGACGGTCAGGTTGTGGACCGTGGAGGACGCGGACGTCCACCGTTCGACCGCGGTGATCTGGACGTACGCCCCGGAACCGGTCCGGAGCCATTCGCCCTGGTCGAGGTCCTTGGCGTCGATCCACTCGCCGAGTTCCTCCACCCAGAACGGGTGTCCGGCCGTCGCGGTGACCGAAGCCACAGCGTCACCCCGGTCGCCGTCGACATCGACGGTGACGCGGACCAGCTTCTTGACGCCGTGCCCGTTGATCTCGCCCACGACCGATTCGGAGCGGGTCTCACCAGTCTCCGGATCGGTTGCCAGGACGCGGTCACCGATCCTGACGTCCTCGATGGACCTGGTGGTGCCGTCCGCCATCAGGACCGCGGTACCAGGCACGAAGCTGTTGTTCTCACAGCCCGGGGGAGCACCGGACTCCTTGGGCTTCGCCGTGTCCTTGCCGCCGGAGGCCTCCTGGCCGCCGCTGTCGGATTCCTTGTCCTTCGACTTCTTGGGTCCGTCGGCCTTCTTGGTCTCGGCTGCCTTGGAGGCCTTTCCGTCGCCGTCGGCCTTCTTGGCCTTCTGCGCGGACGCCTTGCCTTGCTTGGCTGCTGTGGCCTTGGCTTCGTCGGCCTTCTTGGCGGCTGCGGCTGCGGCTTCTTGTGCGGCTCTTCGGGCTGCTGCTGCTTCTTCCTCGAGTTTTCTTGCTCGTTCGGCGGCTTCTTCTATTTGTCGTTTCCATTCGGCCAGGTCTTCGGCGTACTTGGCCATGGCCTGTTGGTAGCGCTCGACCCGGCGGAGGATGTCCCGTGCCAGTGCGAGCTTCTGCGACCAGCTGTTGAAGGCTTCCCAGGCGCGGTCGAGTGCCTTGAGGATGCGCTTGGCGCGTCCCGCGAAGGGCAGGGCCGCGTCGAGGGCCAGGCTGGCACAGGCGCCCCACGATCCGCTGAGGCAGTCGCGGATGTCGTTGTAGCCGGAGGCGTCCTTGAGGATGCCCAGGGCGATCTCAAGGGCGATGTCCAGGGCGCTCTTGCCCTGGATCATGTTGGCCCAGGCGGCTTCCGCGTCCGTGAAGTCCTTGATCGGCATCGTGGGAGGCGCGATCGAGAGACCCGACGGGTCACTGAAGGTGACCGGGGAATTGTTGGCGTAGACGTAAGGGTTCTGCTGCTTGGCTTCGTTGAAGTCGACGATCGGGTCGACTGAGAGGAACCGGCCCGTGGCCGGGTCGTATTCGCGTGCGCCGAGGTGGACGGTCCCGAGGGACTCGTCGACCTCACCGCCGATGAAGCCCTTCTTGCCCGGCCAGACGGTCGGGGCGGTGCCCCGGGCCTCGCCGTACGGCGTGAACTTGCGGCGGGTGACCGCTCCGGTCTTGGCGTCCACCGCGGTGGTCGCCGTCCCGTTGTTGTCCCGCATCAGGTACGACGTGGTGATCACGCCGTCCTTGGCCGTCTTCACCAGCACCGGTCCGGCGGGGTGGGCGTAGTAGCGGGTGCCCTCCAGCTTGCCGGCCTTGGTGAGCTTGACCTCGGTGCCCGGCAGGTACAGCGTGGTGCCGGTGGCATCACGCTTGATGAGACGGCTGCCGCCGGCGTCGTAGACGAACTCCGTGGACTCCGTGCCCTTGGTGACCTTGGCCAGCTGGCCGGTCGTGTCCCATTCCCAGTTCTGGGTGTCGCCCTGGATGGTGCGGGTCTTGGTGTTGCCGACCGCGTCGTAGGTGTAGGACTCGGTGCGGGATCCGCCGGGTCCGGTGGTGTCGACCTTCTTGAGGCCGTTGGCGCCCGCCTGGCCGGGGGTGCCGTAGGTGTAGGTGCGGGTGACGTCCTTGGTGGGGTCACCGGTGGGGCTGTGCTGGATCTCCTTGGTGCGGTTGCCGGCCGCGTCGAAGCTGTAGGAGGACCAGTACGGGTTGGGTCCGCCGACCTGCGGCTTGGAGCCCGGTCCGGACGCGTTCGGCTGCGCGGCGCAGTCGTCCGTCGCCGTCCAGGCCTCGTCCATGCGGCGCATGTAGTCATACGCGAAGCACTGGGTGTCGGCGGTGGGGTTGGTGCCCTCCTTGTCGGAGATCTTGAGGATGTTGCCGACGGCGTCGTAGCCGTAGGAGGTGTCGCTGATCGCGGCGGGCGACTTCTCCTGGCTGTTGACGCTGCGCGTCAGGCGCCGGGTCTGCTCGTCGAAGAAGTTGGACGTGTAGACCTGGGATCCGGCCGCGCCCGCGTAGGTGCGCAGGACGTCGCCCATGGGCGAGTAGTCGACCTTGTCGACGAAGGTCTTGCCTTCGATGCCCATGACGGTGGGCAGCTCGAAGTGGTTGTACTTCATCGTGGTGAGCTCGATCGGCAGACCACCGACCGCGGGCTGCTCGGTCCACTCGGTGAGGCCGGTGTTCTCCCGGTAGCCGGTGGTGAACTCGTAGCTGCCGCCGAGCTTGCCCTCTTCGGCCGGGATGGTGATCCGCGAACCGGTCGCCCGGTACTCGGTGTCGTACCCGGTGACTTCCTGCGTGTACGCCTTGCCGTTCACGTACCGGGTGGAGGCCACCGGCAGGCCGACGGCACCGGGGAGGGTGTCGAAGGTGTTCGAGGTCAGCTTCGGGCCGGTGATCGAACCCTCATGGGTGGCGATGATGCGGCCGAGTGCGTCGTACTCCGGGGCGATGACCTTGCCCCGCCCGTCGGTCACGGTGGCCAGTCGGTCGCCCTGGCCGTACGTGATCGTGGACGTGCCCTTTTCCGGGTCCGTCTGCTTGGTCTGGCGACCGCGGATGTCGTACTCGAAGCCCCACTTGTCGCCGGCCTGGTTGACGACCGACTCCAGCGCGCCGCGCTGGTTGTAGGCGTAGGTCGTCTTGTCGTAGGCGCCGGTCGGGGAGTCCGAGCGGTAGTAGCGGAGTTCGGTTTTGCGGCCGGCTCCGTCGAGGAAGGCCCGGGTGGGGGTTTCGCCGGTGGGCGGGTCGACGGTGATGTTGTCGCCGCCGTAGGTGGTGGTGGTGCGGGAGGTTTCCTCGCCGAGCTTGCGGGAGATCTGGGCGGTGGAGCGGCCCGAGCCGTCGTACTCGGTGACGGTGGAGGAGGGGACTTCGTTGTCGCGGGGTGCGAACTGGACGCCGGAGGCTTCGCCTGCGGTGTAGTAGGCGCCGTTGGACTTCCAGACCTGGCCGAGGCTGTTGTAGAAGGTGTCGGAGATGATCCGACCGCCTGCGAGGGCTTCCATCTGGGTCTGGCGGATGCGCAGGCTGCTGTCGTAGATGTCGTAGCTGGTGCGGTACGTACCGTCATCCAGCAGCGCCTTGTTCGTGATGACGACCGGACCATCGGTACGGACGTCGTACGAGAACATGCCGTTCGGCGACTTGGCGGTGGGGTTCCGGGACGGGGACCACACCTTGGCGAGACGGCCGAGGGCGTCGTACTCCATCACCTGGCGACGGCCGTTGGTGTCCTGCTTCGCAAGGACGGAGCCACGGCCCAGGTCGGTCTCCGTGGTTTCGGTGTGACCGGCGTGGTTGGTGGAGACGACCTTGGTGACGATCTGCCCGGAGGCAGGTGTGTAGTCGAGCTTGGTGACCTTGCCGAATACGTCGGTGCTGGTCTTGGGGCGGCCGTAGGCGTCGAAGGTCGCGCTGCCGTCCACCTGGTACTGCGGAGTGCTGCCGCTGTAACCGGTGAGGGACTCCGTGGACTTGACGTTGCCCGCGGCGTCGTAGGACATCTTGATGTCCGAGGTCACGTCCGCTGGACGTTGGACCGCCGCGTCACACGCCTTGGCGACCGTTTCGATGCGCTTCTGGCGGGCGATGATCCAGCGGGTCTCGTCCGCGTCGTACTCGTATCGGCTGCAGCTGTCGTCCGAGGGATCGGCAATGTCGCCCTTGCTCGACACCCATTGGGCGAAGCCGCGGTCGTCGTACTTGGTTTCCATGGCGGTGCGGCGCCAGCCGCGGCCGTCGGAGAGCAGGATGCGCGAGTTGACGTGCGTGGTCTGCTGGACGAAGGCCTGCTGGGGCTCGATGTCCTCGGCCGCGGTTTCGCCCTTGCGGAGGCGGGTGGCGGTCGGCCCGTGGATCCAGGGGGTGTAGGTGGTGGCTGCTTCGAGGGCGCCGCCTTCGCCGTTGTAGGCCAGGACCTCGCGGGTCTGGCCGGCGTAGAGGCGGTGGTCGTCGATCTCGTTGCCCTCGGAGTCCTTGACCTTGACCGACTTCTTGCCGCCGTCGGGGGCGGCGCGGTCGCCGTCCAGGCCGCGGAAGAAGAGGGTTTCGGTCATGGAACGCTTGTCGGGGGCTGCGCCGATGTATGTCTTGACGCGTTCGTAGCCGCGCCACTGCGACCAGGTGCGCGTCTTGGGCCGCATCATCTCCGTTTCGTCGTCGAAGGCCCAGGCGGGCTTTCCGAGGAACTGGTAGGAGGTGGTGCGGGTGGGGGAGTTGCCGTTGCGGTCTTCTTCACGGACGGAGTCCACGATGTGCTTGTGGAACCAGTCGGTGGAGTAGATCTTCCGCTCGCGCTTGGGGTCGGTCGGGTCCGGGAGTTCGGAGATGACCGGGTAGCAGCGCAGGGTGTTGTTCTCGGGTGAGGCCGGCATGACGCGCGGGTCGGCGACGCGGCACTCGGGATCGGCGTAGTTGACGGCGATGGTCGAGCCGGTCTCGGTGTCGATGGCCTCGATGCGGTACCGCTTGTAGGGGACCTTGCCGTCGCCGTTGCCGTCGACGCGGTTGTCGAGCTGCTTGCCGCGGAATTTCACCGGGGGCAGTTCGATCGCGGTGCCGTTCTTGCCCACGTGGCGGATCTCCGACAGCCACAGCGGGTAGTCGGATCCGTCACCCGTCATCGGGAAGTCCTGGATCAGGTTCCAGGTGTCGACCGGCTTGTGGGCGGTGCCGTTCCACACGAACGTGTTCACGTCCGTGAGGCGCTTGCGGCTGAAGAAGGTCGGGGTGAACCGGCCCTTGCATTCCTCGCCCTTGGCACACAGCTGGTCGCCTGGGGTGTCCGGCCACTGCTTGGCGATGTTCCAGTCGACCTCCGGCTTGAGCTTTGCCGGGTCGCAGTCGAACGTGGTCGTCTTCAGGCAGCGTTCGGCGACGGTGAAGCGGGCCTCGGCGGGGGCGGAGGCGAAGAGGTTGTCCTCACGCAGGCCGTAGGAGATGCGGTCCAGCCAGCCGGAGCGGGTGTATTCGCGGGCGGTGGAGCCGCCGGCGATCTTGTAGTTGGAGCCGTAGTAGTTCTGTTCCTTCTGGTACCAGTACGTCATCGCGTTCCCGCGGGGGTCCACGACGTAGTCCAGGTTCCAGCGGTAGGCCTGGTCACAGACGGCGTCTGCGAAGGTGGCGTTGTAGCAGGGCTCGCCGGGGTGGTTGGCGTAGACCGGGACCGTCCAGGTGGAGTTGGTCACCGGCTTGCCTGCGGCCCAGTTCTTCAGCTTGTTCTGGCCGAAGTAGAACTGGATGCCCTGCGGGTTGGTAAACCGCCAGTGCTCGCCTTCCTTGTCACCGTTGTCGGCGCCGGTCAGCAGTTCCAGGCGGGAGCCGTCGTCCTTGGCCGGACGCCACTTCTTCGTCTTGTCGTCCAGGACCAGGGGCGTCGAGCCGCCGTTCAGGGACATCGTGACCATGGGTGCGCCGTGGCAGAGGTCGCCGGTGTCGTCCTTCGGGTTGTTGAACCCGGAGCCGGCACGCTTGTCCTGGCTGCAAGGGACGTAGCCGCGCTCGATGTAGTTCGAGGCCAGGTCCCAGCCGTCGCCGACCCAAGAGGTCTGCTGGGCAGAGGCGTTGGTGCGGCCGTCGATGTTCGCGCTGGAGTAACCCAGTGAGAGGGACGGGCTGGGGCCGCCGAGGGAGGCGGGGATGTCCAGCGGGTAGGACCAGGAGAAGTCACCCGCCGAGCCGCCGGCCTGCCAGGAACCCGAAGCGCTGAGCGACGTGGCCTTGTAGGTGCCGTTGGCGCCGTCCGCGCCGGCCGTGGCCGACAGCATCATCGCACCGCCTGCCGCCGCGGCGGCCGGGGCGGACATGAACGCGCTGCCCGCGGACTTCGCGGCGGGACCCGGGTTGGCCGGGGCGTCGAAGGTCGCGATGAGCTTGCCGGTGACGGGGTCGTTCTTCGTCACCACATCCTTGGCCTCCCGGCACTCCGGGCGCTCGGGGGTGGTGAAGGCACAGGCGGGAACGGCCTTGAAGCGGAGGCGGGAACCCCAGCCACCGCCGTAGGCGTTCTTGAACGTGTTGTAGTCCAGCTCCACCGACACCGGAGCCGAAGCCTTGCCCGCGTCGGTCCGCTGGACCGACAGCAGCAGGCCGTTGCCGGCCCCCGCGCGCTTCGCCGCGGCCCGGTCGTGCAGATCGACCTTGACCTTGACCCCGCCCGTGGCGTCGGCCGCCGGAGCCCCCGCGGCTGCGGCGGAACGGCGGTCTGCCGAGGGCGGGTTCTTGGCCGGGAGGGCGGAGACGGAGACGGGGAGCGTGCCCGCCTTCACCGCCTTGCCGGGCTTGCCCGCGCCGTCTGCGGCCGGTGCGGAACCGGCAGCGGAGCCGGTGGCTGATTTCATCGCCGCGGCGGCCGGGACCGGCGCGTCGGGCAGGCTGATCTCAGCCGTTCCGGGTGCGGGCCAGGCCACGCCCGGCGCGGACTTCCACGCCTTCTTCTGCGACTCCGCGGGCCCGGCCGCCGGCTTGCCCTTGACGTCGGTACCGGTGACCTTCGTCAGCTTCTGATTGCCGGGCAGCTTGGGCTTGGAGTCCGCCGAGGCCTCCACCACGGTCAGGCCCGTGGCCAGCACGCTGGCGGCGATGAGCGGTATCGGCCACCGCCACGCACGCCTCAGAGGCGCACGCATCACATGCGCCTGGGTTCTTTTCAAGATTCGAACACTCCTGATTCTGGCACGCGGATCACCGTGATTCCGCGCATTTATCAAACGCGCAGAACCTAACAGTGGCGGGCTTGCCAGTCGAGAAATATCCGGAGGGTGTCAGTCCGCATATGTGCAGGTGAGAGGCATGGTGAACGGAGGGTTAAAATCGGAATTTGGCGTTCCTGTGGGTCTTCGTGTATATGGGCTGGCGGTCTCGGAAGATGGGATCCCGGTCGAATGAAGGGCGCTTCGGCTGCTACAAATCAATCGAACACGTCGAGCCGATATCGGGATGGCTGAATTCCGCTTTCCGGTTGGAGGCTCAGCCGACTCTTTTCGGCCGCTCCCCGGGGTGGGGTGTGGTCGGAACCGACACCGAGGACCCACTCAGTGAGACCTTTGCCGACGCGGACCCGCGTCACCGGGTCGCCCTCCCGCAGGGCGCCCGTACTCACCGTGGCGACCGCCCTGGTCGCCACCCTGCTCGGCGCGGTGCCCGTCGCCGCGGCGGCCGGACCGGGGCTCGCCCCGGCCGCCGCCAAGCCCAAGCCCGGCAAGCCTGCCGCCACCGAGTCCGAGCAGGCGGTCAAGGCGAGCGCCGAGGCCAAGCGCACCGGCAAGCGCGTCGAGATCATCTCCCAGCGCACCGAGAACGAGGAGGTCTGGGCCAACCCGGACGGCTCCTTCTCCACCGAGCAGGCGCTGGTGCCGATCCGCGTCCACCGCGGCGGCAAGCTCGTTCCCGTGGACACCGGCCTGGCCAAGCAGAAGGACGGCCGGATCGCCACCAAGGCCACCCGTACCGGACTGACCTTCTCCGGCGGCGGCACCGCGCCGCTGGTGACCATGCGCAAGGACGGCCGGGACGTCTCCCTGACCTGGCCGAAGCCGCTGCCCAAGCCGACGGTGGAGGGCAACAGCGCCACGTACCCGGAGGTGCTCAAGGGCGTCGACCTGCGGGTCGCCGCGGACGCCACCGGCTTCTCGCACCAGCTGATCGTGAAGAACCGGGAGGCCGCCGCCAACCCGGAGCTCGGCTCCCTCACGTTCGGTCTCAAGGGCAACGGCGTCAGCGTACGCAAGGAGGCCAACGGCGAGCTCCAGGCCGTCGACCCCTCCGGGCAGACCGTGTTCAGCTCCGCCAAGCCCCAGATGTGGGACTCGGGCGCGGAGAAGACGGCCGCGCCACAGCCTGCGGCGGACGCCAAGTCGCCCGCAGCCAAGGCCCCGGCAGCCGCCCCGGCCGCCGCCCCGACCGCGCAGGGCGACGGCACGCCCGTCACCGAAGGCATCGACCTCGGCAGCAAGCAGGCCGACCTCGGCATCGACCTCAAGGGTGACAAGCTCACCCTCACCACGGACCGGCAGCTGCTGACGGCCGCGGACACCGCCTACCCCGTCGTCATCGACCCGAAGTGGCGGGACGACTGGAAGTCCGCCTGGACGGTGGCCTACAAGCACAACGGCATCGCGGGCACCGCCGACACCAACTACTGGAACGGCGGCACCCTCAGCGACGACGCCCGCGTCGGCTGCGCCAAGGACGCCGCCAAGGGCGGCGCCGTGGTCTGCGCCAAGACGTTTTTCCAGGTTCCCATGGGCAACCTGTGGGGCAAGAAGATCCACGACGCCACGCTGCGGATCCAGCAGAAGTCGGCCGGCTCCTGGAGCTGCAAGTCCGGTGACATCCAGGTCTGGGACACCGATGTCATCAGCAAGAAGACCACTTGGAACAACCAGCCGGACTGGAACCGGATGGTGGACGCCTCCGGCCAGTCCTACGGCGGTCGCAACTGCCCCGGTGACGGCGACACCATCGAGCTGGACGTGACCTCCGCGGTCGCCGCCGCCGCGAGCGGTAAGTGGCCGACGTGGACCCTGGGCCTGAAGGCCGCGAAGGACACGGTCGACGTCTCCTGGCGGAAGATGAACCCGGACAGCGTCCGCATCTCCACCAAGTACAACACCGTCCCGACCGTCTCCGAGCGCACGACGGACCCGTACGTGCCCTGCACGGGCGGCACCATCGGCCGGACGGACCAGGTCGTCCTGCGCGCCCGGGTGAAGGACGCCGAGGACAACGGCCTCACCGCCGAGTTCCACTACTGGAGGGCCGACGACTACAGCGGCACTCTGAAGAAGGTCTCCGACAAGAAGACCTCGGGCAGCGTCGCGATGGCGACGATCCCGGCGCCCACCGACGGTACCTACAAGTGGGACGTCAAAGTCTCCGACGGCACCGACGCCAGCGCCTGGGCCGGCCAGTGCTCGTTCACCGTGGACCTGAAGGGCCCGACCTTCAAGCCCAAGGTGTCCTCGGCGCAGTTCCCCGAGGACAACCAGACGGACAACGGCTACGCCCGCACCGAGGGCACGTTCAAGTTCGAGAACGGCGGCGCGACGGACGTCGCCAAGTACCAGTGGTACACCTCCGACAACCCGACCGTCCGTACGGCCGTCCCGACCGCCAAGGGCGGACCGGTGGAGGTCAAGTACACCCCGCTGGCGGCGGGCCCCCACAGCCTCTACGTGTGGAGCCTGGACGCGGCGGGCAACTCCTCGAACAAGACGTTCTTCCAGTACTACGCCAAGCGCCCGCTGGAGCGGGACAAGCACGGCGACGTCAACGGCGACGGCCAGACGGACATCTGGAGCGTCGACCCGGGTGACGGCCAGTTGTGGGTGGTCCCCGGTACGGCCGGCGGCGCCTTCGGCGTGCCCCGGAAGACCGACTACGGCAACTTCGCCGGCGCCCGGTCCCTGACGCAGTGGGGCAGCTGGAACGAGGGCGACTACTACGAGGACCTGATCGCCCTGGAGCCCTCGGCCGACGCCACCCGGCAGAACCTCTACGTCTACCGCGGCGCGGGCAACGGCGAGCTCGAGAACCCCGAGGCCAGCAGGATCGAGCTGAACACCCGCTACGACGACAACGACCACTGGGCCAACGCCGACCAGGTGCTGGCCATCGGCAGCGTCAACGACGACCCGCTGCCCGATCAGGACTCCGGCGACGGCAAGATCGACGAGGCGGACCAGGCCGATCTGCTGGTCAAGACCGGCGGAGAGCTCTGGCTCTACTTCGGCCAGCCCGACGGCGTCCTGGACCGGCGGTCCTACGACCCGATCCCGCTCGGCAACGCCGACTGGCAGGACATGACCCTGATCGCGCCCGGCGACCTCAACAAGGACGGTCTGCCGGAGCTCTGGGCCCGCGACAAGACCAGCGGCAAGATCCACCAGTACACCAGCCGCCCCTCCACCGACCCGGCTTCCAAGGCCGGCATCGACCTGGCCGTCTACGGTGAGGCGGCAGCCCGCACCCAGTCCATCGGCACCGGCTTCACCGGTGCGGCCCGGCCCCACCTGACCAGCCTCGGCGACTTCGAGAAGGACGGCTTCGCCGACCTGTGGTCGCGTGACAACAACGGCGTGCTCTGGGAGTTCCAGGGCCGTCAGCCGGTCAGCGGGTCCGCCTTCGGTGCGCCCCGCCAGATCGCGGTCGGCGGTACCCCGTGGTCCCAGTGCGAGAACGTGGCGTCGGTGACCGCCGGAACCACCCAGCAGCTGTGCGGTCCGATCCTGGCGAAGTTCAAGGCCAAGGGCGGCGTCGCCTACGCCAAGCCCTCGGGCAAGGTCACGGAGAACCCCGACGGCGGCAAGTTCGTACACCTGCGGACCAATGGCGCCACAAGTGACAACGCCTCCATCTACTGGCACCCGAGCACCGGTGCCTGGCTGGTCGTGAACGGCATCCGCGCGAAGTGGATCGCCCTCGGCGCCGAGAAGGGCGTCATGGGCTACCCGACCTCCGACGAGAGCAAGACGTTCGACGAGGTCGGCTCGTTCTCCACCTTCTCCGGCTCCGGCGGCGCCGGCGCGATCTACTGGACGCCGGACCTCGGTGCCTGGTCGGTCCACGGCGGCATCTACAACCGCTACGTCCAGATGGGCGGCCCGAGCCGCCTCGGCTACCCGACGACCGACGAGACCAACCTCACCGACGGCAAGGGCCGCTACAACCACTTCCGCAAGCGCGGCCAGACAGCGGACAGCGCCTCCATCTACTGGACCTCCGCCACGGGCGCGCACCCGGTCTACGGCCAAATCCGCGCGAAGTGGATCGCACTCGGCGCGGAGAAGAGCACCCTGGGGTACCCGAAGTCGGACGAGTACGAGGTCGCGGCCGGTCCCCGCGCCGACTTCACCGGAGGCTACATCCGCTACAACCGGACGACCGGCGTGGCGACCAACTACTCTCCCAACCACCGCACCGCGGACCAGCGGACCGACCTGTCCGGCGACTTCAACGGCGACGGCCGCAGCGACCTGGCGACCGTCTACGACTACGGTGACAACACCACCGCCCTGTGGGTGCTCAACGCCCGTGCGGACGGCGGGTACGAAGAGCCCACGGTGCGCTGGACCAGCGCCAAGGGCAGCTTCTCCTACGCCCGCGCCAAGTGGGTCGCCGGCGACTTCAACGGCGACGGCCGCACCGACATCGGCGCGGTCTACGGCTATGCCGACGGCAGCAACGCGCTGTGGAACTTCCTGTCGAACGAGAACGGCACCTTCACCCCGGTCAAGGGCCTGACGGCGGCCGTGGGCAACTTCGACTGGGACAGGGGCATCTACGTCGCCGGCGACTACAACGGCGACGGACGGTCCGACATCGCGATGGTCTACGACTACAGCGACGGCGCGGCCGGCCTGCACACCTGGACGGGCAACGCCAACGGCACCTTCAACTCGGGTGTCGCCAGCTGGCGGGTGGGCACCGGGAACTGGTGGATCTTCCACGCCTCGTTCCGGTCCGGTGACGTCAACGGCGACGGCCGCGACGACATCATGGCGCTGTACGGCTACACCGCCGGCGGCGTCGCGATGTTCACCTTCATCGGCCAGCCGAACGGCGGCTTCGCCGCTCCGGTCAAGTCGTGGACCAAGACCAAGGAGCAGTGGGACTACGCGCGCACCAAGTTCACGGTCGGCGACTACAACGGCGACGGCCGTGCCGACGCGGCGCTGATGTACGACCACGGCGACGGCCACGCCTCGCTGGACACCCTGCTCGGCCAGCCGGACGGCAAGGTGGGCGCCGAGCTGCGCAGCTGGGACACCCCCGAGGGCAACTGGTACGCGTCCAGCGCGGGCATGCCGGTGTCGGGCGACGCCGACGGGGACGGCCGCGACGACGTGTCCAGCATGTACAACTACGCCACCGGCGCCACGAGCGCCTTCACCTTCAAGAGCCGCCCCGACGGCGGCTTCGAGAACCCCTCCCGGAGCTGGCAGGCCCTGCCCGGCACCTGGTAACACCTGCATGACATGACGGAGCCCCCGCCCGGAACGATCCGGGCGGGGGCTTCGTTCATGAGAGCGTCTCGATCGGCACTTCTCCGAGAAGATTGAGAACGACCTTCTCCAGTGCATCCTGGCCGAGTCGCCTGAGAGACGAAAGGTGACTCTCGGGGACGTCGATCAGTACACAGGTGCGCATGTTCTTCCCCGATTCAAGGAACCAGAGATAGCACCTGAACGACCTTTCCCCCACAGATTCACGATATCCGTTCTCCAGCAGGGGCATGAAGACGTGAAGTCCGTTCCTGTCCACGCGGCCGGTGGAGATCAAAGGATCCAACCGGGCGTTCAAGAACGCACTCCTGGGGTCATCGCGGATTGCGAGGAGTTCCGAGTATGAAGCAACCATCACTCCATACTCGCCCGTCACCAGTCCAGACTGTTCCATAGGTCATCCATGCTCTTGCTGCCGCCTCCACCGCCGCCGCCGTCGAAGTCGTCAAACATGCTCATGTCCCTCCGGTGGCGCTGAATGGCAACCCGTGTGCTCCATTGGATCTTGCTGTTCGGGTCATCCGCTCGCCGTGCAAGCTCAGCTACCCGGTGGTTACCCTGAACCACCGTGTTGAGCTCATTGAGGGTGATGAACTCTCCGTCATTCGGATTGTTGATCGCGTTGAGGAAATCATCATCGGAAAGGTCGCGAAGCGGATTGAGGCGCGATTCGGATGTGCCATGCGCCGGCTTCGCCATGTGCAGTTCCTGCACGGTGGCCGAGCAATTGTGAACCAGGACCGGCGTGGCCCCCGCCAGCACATAGTACGTGTGCTCGCTGGCGACGGTGAGGTTGCGGACCTTCTTCTGCTGGGTCCACCGCTTGACTTCGGTGACCTGGACCCACGTACCGGATGAGGTGCGGAGCGATTCACCGGCCGTGAGCTCCGTGGCCTGGAGCCACTTGCCGAGGGCAGGGGCCCAGAACGGGTGCCCGTCGGTTGCCGTCAGCTTCTCGGAGGCATCCCCCTTGGCGCCGTCGGTGTCGATGGTGATCTCGACCAGGTTCTTCTGGCCTTCGCCGACGATCTGAGCGACGACCGGCTGAGTCTCCACGGTGCCCGACTCGGCGTTGGACGCCACGACTTCGTCGCCGAGCTGGACGTCCTCGATCGGCTTGGACGAGCCGTCCGCCATCAGGACCTTCGTGCCGGGTACGAAGCTGTTGCAGGTCTCGCCCTTCTCGCCACCGCCGCTGCGGCTGCTGCCGCTGTCGTTGTCCTTGGCCGCGGACTTCTTGGGTCCGTCGGCCTTCTTGGTCTCGGCGGCCTTGGACGACTTGCCGTCGCCGTCGGCCTTCTTGGCCTTCGTCGCGGAGGCCTTGCCCTGCTTGGCGGCTGTTGCCTTGGCTTCGTCGGCCTTCTTGGCGGCTGCGGCTGCCGCTTCTTGCGCGGCGCGCCTTGCCGCTGCGGCTTCTTCCTCCAGTTTTCTGGCGCGTTCGGCGGCTTCCTCTATCTGGCGTTTCCACTCGGCCAGGTCCTCGGCGTACTTGGCCATGGCCTGTTGGTAGCGCTCGACCCGCGCGAGGATGTCCCGTGCCAGTGCGAGCTTCTGCGACCAGCTGTTGAAGGCTTCCCAGGCGCGGTCGAGTGCCTTGAGGATGCGCTTGGCGCGGCCTGCGAAGGGCAGTGCGGCGTCGAGGGCCAGGCTGGCGCAGGCGCCCCATGATCCGCTGAGGCAGTCGCGGATGTCGTTGTAGCCGGAAGCGTCCTTGAGGATGCCGAGGGCGATTTCGAGGGCGATGTCCAGGGCGCTCTTGCCCTGGATCATGCGGGCCCAGGCGGCTTCGGCGTCCGTGAAGTCCTTGACGGGCATCGTGGGAGGCGCGATGGACAGGCCGCTGGGGTCGCTGTACGTGATCGGCGAGTTGTTCGCGTAGGCGTACGGGTTCTGCTGCTTGGGCTCGCTGTAGTCGACGATCGGGTCGACGGAGAGGAAGCGTCCCGTTGCCGGGTCGTATTCGCGTGCGCCGAGGTGGACGGTGCCGATGGTCTCGTCGATCTCGCCGCCGACGAAGCCCTTCTGGCCCGGCCACACCGACGGTGCGGTGCCGCGGACCTCGCCGTACGGGGTGAACTTACGCCGGGTGACCGCTCCGGTCTTGGCATCCACCGCGGTGGTCGCCGTCCCGTTCTTGTCGCCCATCAGGTACGACGTGCTGATGACGCCGTCCTTGGCCGTCTTCACCATCACCGGGCCGGCCGGGTGGGCGTAGTAGCGCGTGCCCTCCAGCTTGCCCGCGGCCGTCAGCTTGACCTCGGTGCCGGGCAGGTAGAGCGTGGTGCCGGTCTTGTCGCGCTTGATGAGGCGGTTGCCGCCGGCGTCGTAGACGAAGGATGTGGAGTCGGTGCCCTTGGTGACCTTCTCCACCTGGCCGCTGGTGTCCCACTCCCAGTTCTGCGTGTCTCCCTGGATGGTGCGGGTCTTGGTGTTTCCGGCTGCGTCGTAGCTGTAGGACTCGGTGCGGGATCCGCCGGGTCCGGTGGTGTCGACCTTATTGAGCCTGTTGGCGCCGGGCTGGCCGGGGGTGCCGTAGGTGTAGGTGCGGGTGACGTCCTTGGTGAGGTCACCGGTCGGGCTGTGCTGGATCTCCTTGGTGCGGTTGCCCGCGGCGTCGAAGCTGTAGGAGCTCCAGTACGGGTTGGCTCCGCCGACCTGCGGCTTGGACTCCGGCCCGGCCGCGCCCGGCTTGGCGGCGCAGTCGTCTGTGGCCGTCCAGGCCTCGTTCATACGGCGCAGGTAGTCGTAGGCGAAGCACTGCACGTCGGCAGTGGGGGAGGTGCCCTCCTTGTCGGTGATCTTGAGGATGTTGCCGACCGCGTCGTAGTCGTACGACGTGTCGTTGATCGCTGCCGGTGAGCGTTCCTGGCTGTTGACGGTGCGGGTCAGGCGCCGGTTCTGCTCGTCGTAGAAGTTCGACTTGTAGACCTGGGCTCCGGCGGGGCCCGCGTGGGTGCGCAGGACGTCGCCCATGGGCGAGTAGTCGACCTTGTCGACGAAGGTCTTGCCTTCGATGCCCATGACGGTGGGCAGCTCGAAGTGGTTGTACTTCATCGTGGTCAGCTCGATGGGCAGACCGGCCACGGCCGGCTGCTCGGTCCACTCGGTCAGACCGGTGTTCTCCCGGTAGCCCGAGGTGAACGCGTAGGTGCCGCCGAGCGCACCCTCCGAGGAGGGGATGGTGATCTTCGTCCCGGTCGGACGGTATGCGTTGTCGTACCCGGTGACTTCCTGGGTGTAGGCCTTGTCGCCCACGTACCTGGTGGACGCCACCGGCAGGCCGATGGCACCCGGCAGCGTGTCATACGTGGCTGAGGTCAGCTTCGGGCCCGTGATCGAGCCCTCGTGGGTGGCGACGACACGGCCGAGCGCGTCGTACTCGGGAGCGACGGTCTTGCCGCGGGCGTCGGTCATCGTCGCCAACCGGTCGCCCTGACCGTAGGTCATCGTGGACGTGCCCTTTTCGGGGTCCGTCTGCTTGGTCTGGCGCCCGCGGATGTCGTACTCGAAGCCCCACTTGTCGCCGGCCTGGTTGACGACCGATTCCAGCTTTCCGCGCTGGTTGTAGGCGTAGGTGGTCTTGTCGTAGGCGCCGGTGGGGGAGTCCGAGCGGTAGTGGCGGAGCTCGGTCTTGCGGCCGGCTCCGTCGAGGAAGGCCCGGGTGGGGGTCTCTCCGGTGGGCGGGTCGACCGTGATGTTGTCGCCGCCGTAGGCGGTGGTGGTGCGGGAGGTTTCCTCGCCGCGCTTCCGCGAGATCTGGGCGGTGGAGCGGCCCGAGCCGTCGTACTCGGTCACCGTGGAGGACGGGACCTCGTTGTCGCGGGGTGCGAACTGGACGCCGGAAGCGTCGCCTGCGGTGTAGTAGGCGCCGTTGGACTTCCAGACCTGGCCGAGGCTGTTGTAGAAGGTGTCGCTGATGATGCGTCCGCCGGCCAGGGCTTCCATCTGGGTCTGGCGGATGCGCAGGCTGCTGTCGTAGATGTCGTAGCTGGTGCGGTACGTACCGTCATCCAGCAGCGCCTTGTTGGTGATGACGACCGGACCATCGGTGCGGACGTCGTACGAGAAGATGCCGTTCGGCGACTTGGCAGTGGGGTTCCGCGAGGGGGACCACACCTTGGCGAGACGTCCGAGGGCGTCGTACTCCATCGTCTGGCGGCGGCCGTTGGTGTCCTGCTTGGCCAGGATCGAACCACGACCCTGATCGGTCTCCGTGGTCTGGGTGTGACCGGCGTGGTTGGTGGTCACGACCTTGGTGACGATCTGGCCGGAGGCCGGGGTGTAGTCCAGCTTGGTGACCTTGCCGAACACATCCGTGCTGGTCTTCGGGCGGCCGTAGGCGTCGAAGGTCGCGCTGCCGTCCACCTGGTACTGCGGAGTGCTGCCGGAGTAACCGGTGAGCGACTCGGTCGACTTCAGGTTGCCGGCCGCGTCATAGGACATCCGCTTGTCGGAGGTGACATCCGCGGGACGCTGGACGTTGGCGGCGTCACAGGCCTTGGCGACGGTCTCGGCGCGCTTCTGGCGGGCGATGATCCAGCGGGTTTCGTCCGCGTCGTACTCGTAACGGGTGCAGCTGTCGTCCGAGGGGTCCGCGACGTCACCGAGGTTGGACACCTGCTGGGCGAAGCCCCTGGTGTCGTAGTCCGTCTTCATCGCGGTGCGGCGCCAGCCGCGGCCGTCGGAGAGGAGGATGCGGGACTGGACGCCGGTGGTCTGCTGGACGAAGGACTGTTGGGGCTCGATGTCCTCCTCGGGGACCTCGCCCTTACGGAGGCGGGTGGCGGTGGGTCCGTGCAGCCAGGGGGTGTAGGTGGTGGCTGCTTCGAGGGCGCCGCCTTCGCCGTTGTAGGCCAGGACCTCGCGGGTCTGGCCGGCGTAGAGGCGGTGGTCGTCGATCTCGTTGCCCTCGGAGTCCTTGACCTTGACCGACTTCTTGCCGCCGTCGGGGGCGGCGCGGTCGCCGTCCAGGCCGCGGAAGAAGAGGGTTTCGGTCATGGAACGCTTGTCGGGGGCTGCGCCGATGTATGTCTTGACGCGTTCGTAGCCGCGCCATTGGGACCAGGTGCGCGTCTTGGGACGCATCATCTCCGTTTCGTCGTCGAAGGCCCAGGCGGGCTTTCCGAGGAACTGGTAGGAGGTGGTGCGGGTGGGTGAGTTGCCGTTGCGGTCTTCTTCACGGACGGAGTCCACGATGTGCTTGTGGAACCAGTCGGTGGAGTAGATCTTCCGCTCGCGCTTGGGGTCGGTCGGGTCCGGGAGTTCGGAGATGACCGGGTAGCAGCGGAGGGTGTTGTTCTCGGGTGAGGCCGGCATGACGCGCGGGTCGGCGACGCGGCACTCGGGATCGGCGTAGTTGACGGCGATGGTCGAGCCGGTCTCGGTGTCGATGGCCTCGATGCGGTACCGCTTGTAGGGGACCTTGCCGTCGCCGTTGCCGTCGACGCGGTTGTCGAGCTGCTTGCCGCGGAACTTCACCGGCGGCAGTTCGATCGCGGTGCCGTTCTTGCCCACGTGGCGGATCTCGGACAGCCACAGCGGGTAGTCGGATCCGTCGCCCGTCATCGGGAAGTCCTGGATCAGGTTCCAGGTGTCGACCGGCTTGTGGGTGGTGCCGTTCCACACGAAGGTGCTGACCTCGGTCAGCCGCTTGCGGCTGAAGAAGGTCGGGGTGAAGCGGCCCTTGCACTCCTCGCCGGATGCGCAGAGCTGGTCACCGGGGGTGTCGGGCCATTCCTTGGCGATGTTCCAGTCGACTTCCGGCTTGAGCTTTGCCGGGTCACAGTCGAACGAGGTGGTCTTCAGGCAGCGTTCGGCAACGGTGAACTTCACCTGGGCCGGGGCGTTGGCGAACAGGTTGTCGCTGCGCAGGCCGTAGGAGATGCGGTCGAGCCAGCCGGAGCGGTCGTAGGCGCGGGCGGTGGAGCCGCCGGCGATCTTGTAGTTGGAGCCGTAGTAGTTCTGCTCCTTCTGGTACCAGTACGTCATCGCGTTCCCGCGGGGGTCCACGACGTAGTCGAGGTTCCACCGGTAGGCCTGGTTGCAGACCGCGTCGGCGAAGGTGGCGTTGTAGCAGGGCTCACCCGGATGGTTGGCGTAGACCGGAACGTTCCAGGTCGAGTTGGTGACGGGCTTGCCCGTCGCCCAGCCGTCGAGCTTGTTGAGGCCGAAGTAGAACTGGATGCCCTGGGGGTTGGTGAACCGCCAGTGCTCGCCTTCCTTGTCACCGTTGTCCGCTCCGGACAGCAGCTCCAGACGCGAGCCGTCGTCCTTCGCCGGACGCCACTTCTTGGTCTTGTCGTCAAGGACCAGCGGGGTCGAGCCGCCGTTGAGGGACATGGTGACCATCGGGGCGCCGTGGCAGAGGTCGCCGGTGTCGTCCTTCGGGTTGTTGAACCCGGAGCCGGCACGCTTGTCCTGGCTGCAGGGGACGTAGCCGCGCTCGATGTAGTTCGAGGCGAGATCCCAGCCGTCACCGACCCAAGAGGTTTGCTGGGCCGAGGCGTTGGTGCGGCCGTCGATGTTCGCGCTGGAGTAACCCAGCGACAGCGACGGGCTCGGGCCGCCCAGGGAGGCGGGGATGTCCAGGGGGTAGGACCAGGAGAAGTCACCCGCGGAGCCGCCGGCCTGCCAGGAGCCCGAGGCGCTGAGTGAAGTGGCCTTGTAGGTGCCGTTGGCACCCGACGCGCCCGGGGAGGCGGCCAGCGTCATGCCGCCTGCGGCAGCAGCCGCGGCCGGGGCGGCCATGAACGCGGAGGCGCCGGACTTGCCGGCGGCGGCGGGAGCCGCCTTGGCCGGGGCCTCGAAGGTTGCGACCAGCTTGCCGGTCTTGGGGTCGTTCTTCGTGGTGACCGGGAAGCTGCCCTGGCATTCGGGACGATTCGGGGTGGTCAGTGCACAGGTCGGGATCGCAGAGAACTGCAGCCGGGAGCCCCAGCTGCCGCCGTACGCGTTCTTGAACGCGGCGTAGTCCAGCTCCACCGACACCGGGGCGGAAGTCTTGCCCGCGTCGGTGCGGTTGACGTTCAGGAGAAGGCTGTTGGCCAGGCCGGCGCGCTTGGCGGCGGTCTGGTCGAGCAGGTCGACCTTCAGCTTGACGTCGGTCGGAGCGGCAGCCGGAGTCCCGGCCGCCATGGACCGCTTGGCGGGATGGTCGGTGGACGCCGCGGTCGGGGTGACGGCGGAGACCGAGACGGGCAGCTTGCCCGCCTTGACCAGCTTGCCGGCCACACCGGTGTCCTTGGCCGGGAGACCGAAGGCCCCACCGATGGCCGACTTCAGCGCAGTTTTTTCAGCCCTGGGCGCGTCAGGTAGGGCAATTTCGGCCGAGCCTGCCGCAGGCCAGGCGATCTTCGGTGCGGACTTCCACGCCTTCGTCTGCGATTCGGCGGGGCCGGAAGCCGGCTTGCCCTTGACGTTCTCGCCGTTGACCTTCGTCAGCTTCTGCAGGCCCGGCAGCTTGGCACCAGAGGCAGCGGACGCCTCCACCACCGTCATGCCACTGGCGAGCAGTGTGGTGGCCAGCAGCGGTATCGGCCACCGCCAGACACGCCTCGAAGACGCACGCATGGCGTGCGCCTGGGATCGTCTCAAAATTCGAACACTCCCCGTCGGATCGCGCGAATCACAGTGATTTCGCGCTGTTGATGAAACGCGCTGAATTTAACAGCGCGGGATCGGGGGCGTCGATTATTTGGTGGGGCCGCCAGGGTCGGCTCGCGCCACATCGTCGCTGGTGCGAGCAGGTAAGTGGAACTTCTTATTCGGAATTTTTGATTCCGGTGAACGCCTGATAAAGGGCTGTGGCCGCGGGTGGGTTCATGGGGCATCGCCTCGAATTTCCGAGGCGGTGGGTGCTACAAATCAATCGAACACATGGGACCTGTCGGCTGATGGCTGAATTTCGGCCTCCGCTTAGAGGTTCAACCGATTGTTTTCGGTCGCACCTGAGAAGGGGTTGCCGGAAACCGACCCGAGGACTCAGTCAGTGAGACCCTTCCCGACACGGGACCGCCTCGCGGGACCGCCCTCCCGCAGGGCGCCCGTACTTACCCTGGCGACCGCGCTCGTCGCCACCCTGATCGGCGCGATACCCACGGCCGCCGCAGCCGCACCGGCCGTGGCCTCCGCCGCGGCCAAGGCCAAGCCCAAGCCGCCCGCCGCGACCGAGACGGAACGCACCGTCAAGGCGAGTGCCGAGGCCAAGCGCACCGGCAAGCGCGTCGAGATCATCTCCCAGCGCACCGAGAACGAGGAGGTCTGGGCCAACCCGGACGGGACCTTCTCCGCCGAGCAGGCGCTGGTGCCGATCCGCGTCCACCGCGGCGGCAAGCTCGTCCCCGTGGACACCCGCCTCGCCAAGCAGAAGGACGGCCGGATCGCCGCCAAGGCGACCCGCACCGCGCTCAGCTTCTCCGGCGGCGGCAAGGCCCCGCTGGTGACCATGCGCAAGGACGGCCGGGACATCACCCTGACCTGGCCGAAGCCGCTGCCCGCCCCGACGGTCGACGGCAACAGCGCCACGTACGCCGAGGTCATCAAGGGCGTGGACCTGCGGGTCGCCGCGGACGCCACCGGGTTCACGCACCAGCTGGTGGTCAAGAACCGCGAGGCCGCAGCCAACCCGGAGCTCGCCTCCCTCACCTTCGGCCTCAAGGGCAATGGAGTCACCGTCCGCAAGGAGGCCAACGGCGAGCTGCTGGCCGTCGACCCCGCGGGCCAGGCCCTGTTCAGCTCCGCCAAGCCCCAGATGTGGGACTCCGGCGCGGACAAGCCCGCCGCACAGCCCGCCACGTCCGGTGCGAAGGCCGCGCCCAGTGCCAAGGCCGCAGCCCCCGCCACCGACGCGACCCCGGCGCCTTCCGCCGACCGGGTGCCCGCCGTCGACGGCATCTCCCTCGGCAGCAAGCAGGCCGACCTCGGCGTGGCGCTGAAGGGCGACAAGCTCACCCTCACCACGGACCGGACGCTGCTGACGGCCGCCGACACCACTTACCCGGTCGTCATCGACCCGAAGTGGCGGGACGACTGGAAGTCCGCCTGGACGGTGGCCTACAAGCACAACGGCATCGCGGGCACCGCCGACACCAACTACTGGAACGGCGGCACCCTCAGCAACGACGCCCGCGTTGGCTGCGCCAAGGACGCCGCGAAGAACAACGCCGTCGTCTGCGCCAAGACCTTCTTCCAGGTCGGCATGGGCGCCCTCCACGGCAAGATCATCAAGGATGCCACCCTGCGCATCCAGCAGAAGTCGGCCGGCTCCTGGAGCTGCAAGTCCGGTGACATCCAGGTCTGGGACACCGGCACCATCTCGAAGTCCACGACCTGGAACAACCAGCCGGACTGGTCGCGCCTCGTCGACGTCTCCGGCCAGTCCTACGGCGGCCGTAACTGCCCCGGCGACGGCGACACCGTCGAGCTGAGCGTGACCTCCGCGGTCGCCGACGCCGCCCGGTACAAGTGGGGGTCCTGGACGCTGGGCCTCAAGTCCGCCAAGGACACGGTCGACGTCTCCTGGCGCAAGCTGAACCCGGACAGCGCCCGCATTTCCACGCTGTACAACACCGCGCCGACCGTTCCGACCGAGCGCTCGATCGACCCGTACGTCCCCTGTGAGGGAGGCGTGTTCGGCAAGACGGACGAGGTCGTCCTGCGGGCCAGCGTGAGGGACACCGAGGACACCAAGGTCTGGGCCGAGTTCCACTACTGGAAGGCCAGCGACTACGGCACCCTCAAGAAGAAGCTCGTCGAGGTCAAATCGGGCAACCCCGCGTCCCTTCGGATCCTCGCCGACGACCTCGCCGACACCCCCTACAGGTGGGACGTACGGGCCACCGACGGGTCCGACGCGGGCCCCTGGGCCGGTCAGTGCCAGTTCAGCATGGACCCCAACGCCCCGAGCTCGAAGCCGACGGTGAGCTCGACGCAGTTCCCCGCGGACAATCCGGAGAACCCCACCCTTGCGCGCACCGAAGGCACCTTCGACGTGACGGCCAACGGGGTCACCGATGTCACCCGGTACCAGTGGCACACGGAAGGCGACCCCACGGTCCGGACGGTCAACGCGACCTCCACGGGTGGTCCGGCGCAGATCAAGTACACCCCTGTCGCGGCCGGTCCGAACTCCCTCTACGTGTGGAGCCTCGACGCCGCGGGCAACAAATCCGACACCACGGTGTACCACTTCCACGCCAAGCGCCCGCCGGAGCGGGACAAGCATGGTGACACCAACGGCGACGGCCACACCGACATCTGGAGCGTGGACCCGGGCGACGGCAGGCTGTGGACGGTCCCCGGCAAGGGTGCCGGCGCCTTCGGCACGCCCTGGCAGACCAAGCACGGTGAGTTCGCCAACGCCCGCTCGCTGACCCAGTGGGGCAGTTGGAACGAGGGTGACTACTACGAGGACCTCATCGCCCTGCGCCCCTCGGCCGACGGCAGCCGCCAGGAGCTGTACGTCTACCGCGGAGCGGGCAACGGCGAACTCGAGGACCCCTATGCCAGCGCGATAGAGCTGGACGCCTTCGACCGCAACGACCACTGGGGCCAGGCCGAGCAGGCCCTGGCCATCGGCAGCGTCAACGACGACGACGGTGACGGCCAGATCGGCGAGAGCGACCAGGCCGACCTGCTGGTGAAGACCGGAGCCGATCTCTGGCTCTACTTCGGCTCGGGAGCCGGGAAGATCGACCCGCGCGGCTACGACCCGATCCTGCTCGGCAACGCCGACTGGCAGGACATGAACCTGATCGCGCCCGGCGACCTCAACGGCGACTCGCTGCCGGAGCTGTGGGCCCGTAACAAGACCACCGGCAAGATCCACCAGTACACCAGCCGCAAGACCACCGACCCCGAGGCGAAGGTCGCAATCGACCTGGCCGTGTACGGGGATGCCGCCGTCCGCGCCGGCTCCATCGGCTCCGACTTCACCGGCACTGCCTGGCCGCACCTGACCAGCGTCGGTGACTTCGAGAAGGACGGCTTCCCGGACCTGTTGTCGCGCGACAACAACGGCGTGATCTACGAATTCCCGGGCCACCAGCCGGTCAACGGCGATGGCTTCGGCGCACCCCGCCAGATCGCCCTCAGCGGCACCCCGTGGACCACCTGCGAGAGCGTGCTCTCGGCGGTCTCCGGTTCGCACCAGCTCTGCGGCCCGATCCTGGCCAAGTTCAAGGCCAAGGGCGGCACCGCCTGGGCCAAGCCCTCGGGCAACGTCGCCAACACGGCCGACGGCGGCAAGTACATCCACCTGCGCGGTCCCGGCCGCACCAGTGACAACATCTCCATCTACTGGCACCCGAGCACCGGCGCCTGGTCCGTCGAGAACGGCATCCGCGCGAAGTGGTTCAGCCTCGGCGCGGAGAAGGGCTTCCTCGGCTACCCGACCTCTGACGAGAGCACGACGTTCGACCAGGTCGGCGCGTACACCACGTTCACCGGGTCCGGCGGCAACGGCGCGATCTACTACTCGCCCGAGTTCGGTTCCTGGTCGATCCACGGCGGCATCTACAAGAAGTACCTGGAGACCGGCGGCCCGAGCGGCTACCTCGGCTACCCGACCACCGACGAGACCAACCACACCGACGGCAAGGGCCGCTACAACCACTTCCGCAAGCGCGGCCAGACCGCCGACACCGGCTCCATCTACTGGACCTACGCCAACGGCCCTTGGCCGGTCCACGGCAGCATCCGCACCAAGTGGATCGCCCTCGGGGCCACGGCCAGCCACCTGGGCTACCCGCTCTCGGGCGAGTACGAGGTCTACGGCGGCCCCCGCGAGGACTTCGAGAACGGCTACATCCGCCACAACCGCACCAACGGCATCACCCTGGACCACAAGCCGGCCGACCGCACCGCCCACCTGCGTACGGACCTGGCCGGTGACTTCAATGGCGACGGCCGGGACGACATGGCCACGGTCTACGACCACGGCAACCAGACCACCGCGCTCTACTCGCTGCTGGCGCGGCCGGACGGCGGCTTCACCGAACCCGTCCTCGGCTTCAACAGCGGCAACGGCCACTTCTCGTACGCCCACTCCCAGTGGGTGACGGGCGACTTCAACGGTGACGGCCGCGACGACCTGGCCGCGCTGTACGGCTACGACAACGGCTCCAACGGCATGTTCACCTTCCTGGGCAATGCCGACGGAACGTTCACCGAGCTGCCGCGCAGTGCCTACGTCGCTGCGGGCAACTGGGAGGCGAAGAAGGGCCGGATCACCGCCGGCGACTACGACGGCGACGGCCGCGACGACGTGGCCATGTTCTACGACCAGGGCAGCGGCGCCACCGGGGCCCACACCTTCCTGTCGAACCCCGACGGCACCTTCAAGGCGTCCTTCGCCAGCTGGCGGTCGGCCAACAACGCCTGGAACTGGAGCCTGTCCAAGCAGGTCTCCGGCGACTTCAACGGCGACGGCCGGGACGACATCCTCTCCGTCTACTCCAGCCCCACCGCGGTGACCGCGTACACGCTGCTCGGAAAGGTCGGCGGCGGGTTCGCGAACCCCGTCGCGTCCTGGACCCGGGCACCGGCCAACTGGAACTTCGCCAAGAGCCGGTTCACCTCGGGCGACTACAACGGCGACGGCCGTGCCGACCTGGGCGTCCAGTACGACTACGACAACGGCAGCGCCGGCCTGTTCACCATGCTGGGCAAGCCGGACGGCGGGGTCACCAACGAGGACTTCCGCAGCTGGTTCGTCGAGGACGGCAACTGGTTCTCGTCCTCCACGGGCAACGCGGTGTCCGGCGACAGCGACGGCGACGGCCGCGACGACATTGCGTTCATGTACAACTACGCCGTCGGCGCGTCCGCTGCATTCACCTTCAAGGCCCGCACCGACGGTGGTTTCGAGAACCCCCTGAAGAGCTGGTACGCGGCCCCCGGCACCTGGTGACCACCAGAATCCGACCGCTGACCGCATAAGCTGACGCATAAGACGAGGAAGCCCCCGCCCGGAAATCCGGGCGGGGGCTTCTTCATGCATGTGCGGGTCGGGTCAGGAGTCGAACACGACGCCGTGACGGACGCCGATTTCGCGAAGTCCTTCAGCGGCGTTCTTCAGCGCGCTTTCAAGCTCCGGAAGTTTCAGCCTGGCCTTCTTGGATTCGGCTTCGCCGGTCACGGCCTTCCATGCGCGGCGGTAAGCGCCCTCAAGTTCAAGGACCCTTTCCGTCGTCTCGATGTATGCGTCGAGATCGAGAGCTGCCGGTCCGTTCAACCCCATACTCAGTTGTGCGCGAATGGAGATGATGTCCCCGACATAACGGATGTGGGAAGTGCCGACCCGATTACTCAGGAGGATTTCGGCGAGAACGGCATCATGGTGCTCCTCTTGCCCGCTCATCCCGATTCCTTCTTTGCCTTCAGCATTTTCATGAGCACTACCATTCCTGGGGCGCCGGCTGGAATATCGGCACCTCCAGCTCTGAGAACGTCGACAGCGTACGTCATGCAGCTGTTGTGGTACTTATCGTAGCCACCCCGGTCCCTGCCGATGTCCGTCCGCTGATACCGCTTGGCGGCACCGGCATCGGGCAGGTCGATGGTGATCTCGATGACGTTCTTTCCCAGAGGGATGGCGCGGTCGGACTCGGTAGGTGTACCCGGGGGAACTTCGCCGGGTCCATCGAAGTCGGGGACCTGTTCGGTCTCCAGGGACTTGCCGTGGGTCTCCACACGGATGGTGGCGTGTTGAATGTCCTCATCCCATCGGACTGTTGCCGTGCCAGGGGTGCTTCGATTTCCGACGAGGCGACTCTCGGTACCGGTGCCGGTGTTCTTGGTGATCGATTTATTGGGGGCGTCGGCCTTCTTTGTCTCCGCGGACTTGGACGCCTTGCCGCCACCGTCGGTGTTCTTCGTCTTGGTGGTCGACGTCTTGGCCTGCTTGGCTGCGGTGGCTTTTGCTTCGTCGGCCTTTTTGGCGGCTGCGGCTGCTGCTTCTTGTGCGGCTCTTCTTGCTGCTGCGGCTTCTTCCTCGAGTTTTCTTGCTCGTTCGGCGGCTTCTTCTATCTGGCGTTTCCATTCGGCCAGGTCTTCGGCGTACTTGGCCATGGCCTGCTGGTAGCGCTCGACTCGTTGGAGAATGTCGCGGGCCTTGGCGAGTTTTCCGGCCCAGCTGTTGAAGGCTTCCCAGGCTCGGTCGAGTGCCTTGATGATGCGCTTGGCGCGGCCGGCGAAGGGCAGGGCTGCGTCGAGGGCGAGTCCTGCGCAGGCGCCCCATGATCCGTTGAGGCAGTCGCGGATGTCGTTGTAGCCGGAGGCGTCCTTGAGGATGCCCATCGCGATTTCCAGCGCCACGTCCAGGGCGCTCTTGCCCTGGATCATGTTGGCCCAGGCCACTTCGGCGTCCGTGAAGTCCTTGACCGGCATCGTGGGAGGCGCGATCGAGAGACCGGACGGGTCGCTGAAGGTGATGGGTGAGTTGTTGGCGTAGGCGTACGGGTTCTGCTGTTTGGGTTCGTTGTAGTCGACGATGGGGTCGACGGAGAGGAACCGGCCCGTTGCGGGGTCGTATTCGCGTGCGCCGAGGTGGACGGTACCGGTGGTCTCGTCGATCTCGCCGCCGACGAAGCCCTTCTTGCCCGGCCACACGGACGGCTGTGCACCACGAGCGTCGCCGTAGGGGGTGAACTTCCGGCGGTTGACCGCTCCGGTCTTGGTGTCGACCGCGGTGGTCGCCGTGCCGTTCTGGTCGGCCATCAGGTAGGACGTGGTGGTCACGCCGTCCTTGGCCGTTTTGACCATGGTGGGTCCGGCCGGGTGGGCGTAGTAGCGGGTGCCCTCCAGCTTGCCCGCCGTGGTCAGCTTGACCTCGGTGCCGGCCAGGTAGAGCGTGGTGCCGGTCTTGTCCCGCTTGATCAGACGGCTACCGCCCACGTCGTACACGAACTCGGCCGAGTCGGTGCCCTTGGTGGCCTTCTCCAGCTGGCCGCCGATCGTCCAGTCGAGCGTCTGGGTTTCGCCTTGGATGGTGCGGGTCTTGGTGTTGCCCGCGGTGTCGTAGGTGAAGGAGTCGGTGCGGGATCCGCTGGGTCCGGTGGTGTCGACCTTCTGCAGCCTGTTGGCTGCGGTCTGGCCGGGGGTGCCGTAGGTGTAGGTGCGGGTGACGTCTTTGGTGAGGTCACCGGTGGGGGAGTGCTGGATTTCCTTGGTGCGGTTGCCGGCCGCGTCGAAGCTGTAGGAGGTCCAGTAGGGGTTGGGCCCGCCGACCTGGGGCTTGGAGCCGGGTCCGGCTGCGTTCGGCTTGGCGGCGCAGTCGTCGGTGGTGGTCCAGGCTTCGTCCATGCGACGCATGTAGTCGTAGGCGAAGCACTGGGTGTCGGCGGTGGGGGAGGTGCCCTCCTTGTCCGAGATCTTGAGGATGTTGCCGATCGCGTCGTAGTCGTACGACGTGTCGTTGATCGCTGCCGGTGAGCGTTCCTGGCTGTTGACGGTGCGGGTCAGGCGCCGGTTCTGCTCGTCGTAGAAGTTCGAGGTGTAGACCTGGGCTCCGGCGGGGCCGGCGTAGGTGCGCAGGACGTCGCCCATGGGCGAGTAGTCGACCTTGTCAACGAACGTCTTGCCCTCGATACCCATGACCGTGGGCAGTTCGAAGTGGTTGTACTTGACGGTGGTGAGCTCGATGGGGAGTCCGGCCACGGCCGGCTGTTCCATCGAGTCGACCAGGCCGGTGTTCTCGCGGTAGCTGGTGGTGAACTCGTAGGTACCACCGAGAGCACCCTCAGAGGAGGGAATCGTGGTCTTCGACCCGGTGGGGCGGTACGCGATGTCGTAGCCGGTGACCTCCTGGGTGTACGCCTGCCCGTTCACGTAGCGGGTCGATGCGACCGGCAGGCCGATGGCGCCCGGCAGGGTGTCGTAGGTGGTGGAGGTTAGCTTCGGACCCGTGAGGGAGCCTTCGCGGGTCGCGATGACGCGACCGAGCGCGTCGTATTCCGGAACGACG
Organism: Streptomyces sp. NPDC002054; assembly: GCF_040296685.1. Taxonomy (NCBI): domain Bacteria; kingdom Bacillati; phylum Actinomycetota; class Actinomycetes; order Kitasatosporales; family Streptomycetaceae; genus Streptomyces; species Streptomyces sp. NPDC002054. The sequence continues at coordinate 16,102 of NZ_JBEOXT010000014.1, read as the reverse complement.
GTCCTGCCGCGGCCCTCGGTTACCGAAGTGACGCGGTCGCCCTGGCCGTACGCCATGGACGTCGTGCCCTTGTCGGGGTCCGTCTGCTTGGTCTGGCGGCCCCGGATGTCGTACTCGAAGCCCCACTTGTCGCCGGCCTGGTTGACGACCGATTCCAGCGCACCACGGTTGTTGTAGGCGTAGGTCGTCTTGTCGTAGGCACCGGTCGGGGAGTCCGAACGGAAGTACCGCAGCTCCGTCTTGCGGCCGGCTCCGTCGAGGAAGGCCCGGGTGGGCGTCTCTCCGGTGGGCGGGTCGACGGTGATGTTGTCGCCGCCGTAGGCGGTGGTGGTGCGGGAGGTTTCCTCGCCGCGCTTCCGCGAGATTTGCGCAGTCGAGCGGCCGGAGCCGTCGTACTCGGTCACCGTGGAGGAGGGGACCTCGTTGTCGCGGGGGGCGAACTGGACGCCGGAGGCTTCGCCTGCGGTGTAGTAGGCGCCGTTGGACTTCCAGACCTGGCCGAGGCTGTTGTAGAAGGTGTCGGAGATGATCCGACCGCCCGCGAGGGCTTCCATCTGGGTCTGGCGGATGCGCAGGCTGCTGTCGTAGATGTCGTAGCTGGTGCGGTAGGTACCGTCGTCCAGCAACGCCTTGTTGGTGATGACGACCGGACCATCGGTACGGACGTCGTACGAGAACATGCCGCTGGGAGACTTGGTGGCAGGGTTCCGGGAGGGCCCCCACACCTTGGCGAGTCGGCCGAGGGAGTCGTACTCCATGACCTGGCGGCGGCCGTTGGTGTCCTGCTTGGCCAGGACCGAACCACGGCCCTGGTCGGTCTCCGTGGTCTGCTTGTGACCGGCATGGTTGGTGGTCACCACCTTGGTGACGATCTGACCGGACGCCGGGGTGTAGTCCTGCTTGGTGACCTTGCCGAACACGTCGGTGCTGGTCTTCGGGCGGCCGTAGGCGTCGAAGGTCGCGCTGCCGTCCACCTGGTACTGCGGAGTGCTGCCGCTGTAACTGGTGAGGGACTCGGTGGACTTCATGTTGCCCGCCGCGTCATACGACATCTTGACGTCGGAGGTAACGTCTGCGGGCCGCTGGGCCGTGACGTCACACGCCTTGGCGACGGTCTCGACCCGCTTCTGGCGGGCGATGATCCAGCGGGTTTCGTCCGCGTCGTACTCGTAGCGGGTGCAGCTGTCGTCGGTCGGGTCCGCGATATCGCCCTTGTTCGACACCCACTGGGCGAAGCCGCGGTCGTCGAACTTGGTTTCCATGGCGGTGCGGCGCCAGCCGCGGCCGTCGGAGAGCAGGATGCGGGACTGAACGCCCGTGGTCTGCTGGACGAAGGACTGCTGGGGCTCGATGTCCTCGGCCGCGGTTTCGCCCTTGCGGAGGCGGGTTGCGGTGGGGCCGTGGAGCCAGGGGGTGTAGGTGGTGGCTGCTTCGAGGGCGCCGCCTTCGCCGTTGTAGGCCAGGACCTCGCGGGTCTGGCCGGCGTAGAGGCGGTGGTCGTCGATCTCGTTGTTCTCGGAGTCCTTGACCTTGACCGACTTCTTGCCGCCGTCGGGGCCGGCACGGTCGCCGTCCAGGCCGCGGAAGAACACGGTCTCCGTCATGGAGCGCTTGTCGGGTGCGACACCGATGAACGTCTTGACGCGGGAGTAGCCACGCCACTGAGACCAGGTGCGCGTCTTGGGACGCATCATCTCGGTCTCGTCGTCGAACGCCCACGCGGGGTCGCCGATGAACTGGTACTCGGTCCGCCGCGTCGGCGAGTTGCCGTTGCGGTCTTCCTCCTGGACGGATTCCACGACGTGCTTGTGGAACCAGTCGGTGGAGTAGATCTTCCGCTGACGCTCCGGGTCGGTGGGGTCCGGGAGCTCGGAGATCACCGGGTAGCAGCGGAGGTTGTTGTTCTCCGGCGAGGCCGGCATGACCTTGGGGTCAGCCGCCTTGCACTGGGTGGGCGCGTAGTTGGCTCGGATGGTGGAGCCGGTCTCGGTGTCGATCGCCTCGATGCGGTAGCGGCGGTAGGGCGGCTTGCCGTCGCCTTGGCCGTCCACGCGGTTGTCGAGCTGCTTGCCGCGGAACTTCACCGGGGGCAGTTCGATCGCGGTGCCGTTCTTGCCGGTGTGGCGGATCTCCGACAGCCACAGCGGGTAGTCCGTGCCGTCACCGGTCATCGGGAAGTCCTGGATCAGGTTCCAGGTGTCGACCGGCTTGTGGGCGGTGCCGTTCCAGACGAAAGTGCTGACCTCGGTCAGCCGCTTACGCGTGAAGAAGGTCGGGGTGAAGCGGCCCTTGCACTCTTCGCCGGATGCGCAGAGCTGGTCGCCGGGGGTGTCCGGCCATTCCTTGGCGATGTTCCAGTCGACTTCCGGCTTGAGCTTTGCCGGGTCGCAGTCGAAGGTCGTGGTTTTCAGGCAGCGCTCTTCGACCTTGAAACGGGCCTCGGCCGGGGCGTTGGCGAACAGGTTGTCGCTGCGCAGGCCGTAGGAGATGCGGTCCAGCCAGCCGGAGCGGTCGTACGCGCGGGCGGTGGAGCCGCCGGCGATCTTGTAGTTGGAGCCGTAGTAGTTCTGCTCCTTCTGGTACCAGTACGTCATCGCGTTCCCGCGCGGGTCCACGACGTAGTCCAGGTTCCAGCGGTAGGCCTGGTTGCAGACGGCGTCTGCGAAGGTGGCGTTGTAGCAGGGCTCACCCGGGTGGTTCGCGTAAACCGGAACGTTCCACGTCGAGTTGGTGACGGGCTTGCCCGCCGCCCAGCCGTCGAGCTTGTTCAGGCCGAAGTAGAACTGGATGCCCTGGGGGTTGGTGAACCGCCAGTGCTCGCCTTCCTTGTCACCGTTGTCCGCTCCGGACAGCAGCTCGATCCGTGAGCCGTCGTCCTTGGCCGGACGCCACTTCTTGGTGGTGTCGTCCAGGACCAGCGGGGTCGAGCCGCCGTTGAGGGACATGGTGACCATCGGGGCGCCGTGGCAGAGGTCGCCGGTGTCGTCCTTCGGGTTGTTGTACCCGGAGTCCTTGCGCTTGTCCTGGCTGCAGGGGACGTAGCCGCGCTCGATGTAGTTCGAGGCGAGATCCCAGCCGTCACCGACCCAAGAGGTTTGCTGGGCGGAGGCGTTGGTGCGGCCGTCGATGTTCGCGCTGGAGTAACCCAGCGACAGCGACGGGCTCGGGCCGCCCAGGGAGGCGGGGATGTCCAGCGGGTAGGACCAGGAGAAGTCACCCGCCGAACCGCCGGCCTGCCAGGAACCCGAAGCGCTGAGGCTGGTGGCCTTGTAGGTGCCGTTGGCACCCGACGCGCCAGGGGAGGCGGCCAGCGTCATGCCGCCTGCGGCAGCAGCCGCGGCCGGGGCGGCCATGAACGCGGAGGCGCCGGACTTGCCGGCGGCGGGAGCCGCCTTGGCCGGGGCCTCGAAGGTGGCGACCAGCTTGCCGGTCTTGGGGTCGTTCTTCGTGGTGACCGGGAAGCTGCCCTGGCATTCGGGACGGTTCGGGGTGGTCAGCGCACAGGTCGGGATGGCGGTGAACTGCAGCCGGGAGCCCCAGCTGCCGCCGTACGCGTTCTTGAATGTGTTGTAGTCCAGCTCCACCGAAACCGGGGCGGCGGACTTGCCCGCATCGGTGCGGTTGACGTTCAGCAGCAGACTGCCCGTCCGGCCGGCGCGCTTGGCGGTGGCCTGGTCGAGCAGGTCGACCTTCAGCTTCACGCCGGACGCAGCCGCAGCCGGAGCCCCGGCCGCCGCCATGGACCGCTTCGCGGGATGGTCGGCGGACGCCGCAGTCGGGGTGACGGCGACGACCGAGACGGGCAGCTTGCCCGCCTTGACCGGCTTCCCGGCCACACCGGTGTCCTTCGCCGGGAGACCAAAAGCCCCACTCGTGGCCGACTTCAGCGCACTCGCAGGCGCAGCCGGCGCGTCGGGCAGTGCAATTTCAGCCGAACCGGCCGTCGGCCAGGCGACCTTCGGAGCACCCTTCCACGCCTTCAGGTCCGACTCGGCGGGGCCGGACGCCGGCTTGCCCTTGACGTTCTCGCCCTTGACCTTCGTCAGCTTCTGCAGGCCCGGCAGCTTGGCACCAGAGGCAGCGGACGCCTCCACCACCGTCATGCCACTGGCAAGCAATGTGGTGGCCAGCAGTGGTATCGGCCACCGCCAGACACGCCTCGAAGACGCACGCATGGCGTGCGCCTGGGATCGTCTCAAAATTCGAACACTCCCCGTTGGATCGCGCGGATCACAGTGATTTCGCGCTGTTGATGAAGCGCGCTGAATTTAACAGCGGGGGATTAGGGGCGTCGATTTTTTGGCGGGGTCGCCAGGGTCTGCCCGTGGTGCATCGTCGCTGGTGCGAGCGCTCAAGTGGAATCTTGTATTCGGAATTTTTAATTCCGGTGAACGTCTGATAAAGGGCTGTGGCCGCGGGTGGTCTCGTGGGGGATCGCCTCGAATTTCCGGGGCCGTGGGTGCTACAAATCAATCGAACACATGGGACCTGTTGGCGGATGGCTGAATTTCGGCCTCCGGTTAGCGGTTCAACCGATTGTTTTCGGCCGCTCCTGAGAGGGGGTTGCCGGGAACCGACCCCGAGGACTCAGTCAGTGAGACCCTTCCCGACGCGGCCACGCGTCGCGGTACCGCCCTCCCGGAGGGCACCCGCACTCACCCTGGCGACCGCAGTTGTCGCCGCCCTGATCGGCGCGTTGCCCGCGGTTGCCGCGGGGGCACCCGCGTTTGCGTCCGCCGCGCAGGCCGCCAAGGCCGCCAAGGCGGCGAAGGACGACCAGGAGAACATGTCCGCCGAGGCGAAGGCCTCGGCCAAGGCCGGTGGCGAGGCCAAGCGCACCGGCAAGCGCGTCGAGGTTCCTTCGCTGCGTTCGGAGACCGAAGAGGTCTGGGCGAACCCGGACGGGTCGTTCACCTCGGAGCAGTCGCTGGTGCCCACCCGGGTCCGTCGCGGCGGTGCCTACGTCCCGGTGGACACCGGACTGGTGAAGCAGAAGGACGGCCGGATCGCCCCCAAGGCGACCGTCGCCGGGCTCAGCTTCTCCGGCGGCGGCAAGGCCCCGCTGGCCACCATGCGCAAGGACGGTCGGGACATCACCCTGACCTGGCCGAAGCCGCTGCCCGCCCCGACCGTCGAGGGCAACAGCGCCACGTACGCCGAGGTCATGAAGGGCGTGGACCTGCGGGTCAGCGCGGATGTGACCGGCTTCTCGCACCAGCTGGTGGTCAAGAACCGCGAGGCCGCGGCCAACCCGGAGCTGGCCTCCGTGGACTTCGGCCTCAAGGGCAACGGCCTGACGGTCCGCAAGGAGGCCAACGGCGAGCTGCTGGCCGTCGACCCCGCGGGCCAGGCCCTGTTCAGCTCCGCCAAGCCCCAGATGTGGGACTCCGGCGCGGACAAGCCCGCCGCGCAGCCGCCCGCGGCCGACGCGAAGGCCGTGGCCGAAGCGAAGGCCGCGGCCGGTGCGAAGGCCGCGCCCGGTGCGAAGGCCGCAGCCCCCGCCGCCGACGCCACCCCGGCGCCTTCCGCCGACCGGGTGCCCGCCGTCGACGGCATCTCCCTCGGCAGCAAGCAGGCCAACCTCGGCGTGGCGCTGAAGGGCGACAAGCTCACCCTCACCACGGACCGCAACCTGCTCACCGCCGCCGACACCACCTTCCCGGTCGTCATCGACCCGGTGTGGCGGGACGACTGGAAGTCGGCCTGGGCGGTGGCCTACAAGCACAACGCCATCCCCGATTCGGCGAACACCAACTACTGGAACGGCGGCACCCTCAGCAACGACGCCCGCGTCGGCTGCTCCAAGGACGCCCAGCGCGGCAACGCCGTCGTCTGTGCCAAGACCTTCTTCCAGGTCGGCATGGGCGGCCTGGGCGGCAAGCAGATCGTGGACGCCACCCTGCGCATCCAGCAGAAGTCGGCCGGCTCCTGGAGCTGCAAGTCCGGTGACATCCAGGTCTGGGACACCGATCCCATCAGCGGCTCCACCACCTGGAACCGCCAGCCCGCCTGGAAGCGGATGGTGGATGCCTCCGGCCAGTCCTACGGCGGTCGCAACTGCCCCGGCGACGGCGACACCATCGAGCTGAACGTGACCTCCGCGGTCGCTGATGCCGCCCGCTGGAGCTGGCCGGCCTGGACCTTCGGTCTGAAGTCCGCCAACGACACGGTCGACGTCTCCTGGCGCAAGCTGAACCCGGACAGCGCCCGCATCTCCACGCAGTACAACACGCTGCCCAACGCCATCGGACCGGACGATCGCTCGATGAACCCGTCCCTCCCCTGTGAGGGCGGCGAGATCGGCACCACCGACGAGGTGGTGCTGCGCGCCCGCGTCAGCGACGCCGAGGACAACAAGGTCTGGGCCGAGTTCAACTACTGGAACGCCGACGACTACTGGGGCACGATCAAGCGGCCCAAGGTCGAGATCACCAACGGTAACGTCGCCCTTCTCAGGATCCCGAAGGCGGAGCTCCCCGGAGCCACCGCCACCTACCAGTGGGACGTACGCGGTCTCGACGGTACCGGCGAGGGCCCCTGGGCCGGTCGGTGCGCGTTCAGCATCGACCGGGACCGTCCCGGTTCTGCACCGGGTGTGAGCTCGCCGCAGTTCCCCAAGGACGACCAGACGAACAACGCCTACGCGCGCACCGAGGGTACGTTCAACCTGACCCCCAACGGGGTCGGCGACATCACCCAGTACCAGTGGTACACGGCGGCCGACCCGACCGTCCGCACGGTCAACGCGGACTCCAAGGGTGGGCCGGGGCAGTTCAAGTACACCCCGACCGCGGCCGGCCCGCACAGCCTCTTCGTCTGGAGCGTCGATGCCGCGGGCAACCGGTCCGACGTCACCTCGTACTCCTACTACGCCAAGCGTCAGGCCAACCGGGACAAGCACGGCGACCTCGACGGCAACGGCACCACCGACATCTGGAGCGTCGACCCCGGCTCCGGCCAGCTGTGGATGCACCCGGGCAACGGCGACGGCTCGTTCGAGCCGTCCAAGAAGCTCAACCGGGGCTCCTTCGCCGACGTGGCCTCGCTGACCCACCGGGGCAGCTGGGACGCGGACTACTACGAGGACCTGGTCGCCCTGCGGCCGGCGGCCGACAACACCCGCAAGAACCTGTACCTCTACCGGGGCAACGGTGACGGCGACCTCGAACACAGCGACGCCACCGCGATCCAGATGTCGACCCAGTACTCCTCGGACGACCGCTGGGGCCAGGCCGATCAGGTAGTGGCGATCGGCAGCGTCAACGACGACATCGATCCCATCCTGGAAGCCGGCGACGGCAAGATCGACGGCGCGGACAACCCCGACCTGCTGGTCAAGGAGGGCTCCAACCTCTGGCTCTACGCCGGCACCCCGTCGGGCACGCTCGGTCTGCGCAACTTCCGGCCGATCCCGCTCGGCAACTCCGACTGGCAGGACATGACCCTGATCGCCCCCGGCGATCTCAACAAGGACGGTCTGCCGGAGATCTGGGCCCGTAACAAGAACACCGGAAAGATCCACCAGTACACCAGCCGCAAGACCACGGACACGACGGCGGCCGTGGCCCTCGACCTGACCGTGTACGCGGACCCGGCGGTCCGGACCACCTCCATCGGCACCGGCTTCACCGGCACCGCCTACCCGCACCTGTCCAGCAACGGCGACTTCGAGAACGACGGCTTCGTCGACCTCTGGTCGCGCAACGGCGACGGTGCGATCACCGAGTTCCCCGGTCGCGCGCTGAGCGGCGGCTCCGCCTTCGGCCCCGGCAAGCCGCTCGTCCTCGGCGGTACGCCCTGGAACGAGTGCGAGACCGTCCCGTCGTCCGCCGACGACAAGGTCACCCACTCCCTGTGCGGTCCGCTGCTGGCCAAGTTCAAGGCGGCAGGCGGCCTCGCCGGCTTCGGAAAGCCGACGGGCCCCGTCGGTGTGGGCGCCGATGACGGCCGGTTCATGCACTTCCGCATGAACGGCTCGCACTACGACAACGCCTCCATCTACTGGCACCGCACCACCGGCGCCTGGATCGTCATCAACGGCAACCGGGAGCGGTGGTTCAGCCTCGGGGCGGAGAAGGGCATCCTCGGCTACCCGACCTCGGACGAGATCCGCAACTCCGACGGCGTCGGCGTCGTGTCCACGTTCAGGGGATCCGGCGGCGACGGCGCGATCTACTGGGCGCCCGAGACCCATTCCTGGGAGCTCCACGGCGCGATCTACAAGAAGTACCTGGCGACCGGCGGCCCCAGCGGCCCGCTCGGCTACCCGACCACCGACGAGGTCACCCACCCCGACGGCAAGAGCCGCTACAACCACTTCCGCCACCGGAACGAGTCCTCCGACACGGCCTCCATCTACTGGACCACGGCCACCCAGAAGGCCTGGACGGTCCGCGGCGAGATCCGCAACAAGTGGGTTTCGCTCGGCGCCGAGAAGAGCTTCCTCGGCTACCCGAAGTCGGACGAGTACGAGGTCTACGGCGGCCCCCGCGAGGACTTCGAGGGCGGCTACATCCGGCACAACCACACCACCGGTGTGAGCGTCGAGCACAAGCCGGACGACCGCACCGCCCACCTGCGCACCGACCTGGCGGGTGACTTCAACGGCGACGGCCGGTCCGACATGGCCACCGTCTACGACTACGGCTACGACAACACGGCGCTCTACACGCTGGCCGGCAAGGCGGACGGCGGTTTCGCCGCGCCGCTGCTCGCCTACGAAACCGGCCGTGGCAACTGGGAGTACCGCCGGTCGCAGTGGGTCGCCGGCGACTTCAACAACGACGGCCGCGACGACCTGGCTGCGCTGTACGACTACAGCTGGGGCCAGAACGCCATGTTCACCTTCCTGGGCCAGGCCGACGGGACCTTCGTCCAGCTGGGCAAGAGCGCAGCCTCCCCGGCCGGCAGCTGGGAGCCGAGCAAGGCCAAGCTGGTCGCCGGTGACTTCAACGGCGACAAGCGCGACGACGTGGCGTTCTTCTACGACCACGGCGGCTCGACCGGCGCCCACACCTTCATCTCCAAGCCGGACGGCTCGTTCAACCCCTCCTTCGGGAGCTGGCGCTCCGCCCAGGGCGGCTGGTACTGGAACGAGTCCAAGCAGGTCGCCGGTGACTTCAACGGCGACGGCCGGGACGACATCCTCGCCCTCTACGGCAACGGCAACGGCACCGTGACCGCCTACACCCTGCTCGGCAAGACCGACGGCGGCTTCGCCGACCCGGTGGCCTCCTGGACCCGCTCCCCGGGCAACTGGGAGTTCAACAAGAGCAGGATCACCGCGGGCGACTACAACGCCGACGGCCGCGCCGACCTCGCCATCCTCTACGACTACACCGAGGGCAAGGCGGCGCTGTTCACGCTGACCGGCCGCCCCGACGGCGGGGTCAACGAGGACTTCAAGAGCTGGGAGGTTCCTGCGGGGAACTGGTTCGCCGGGTCGTACGGCATGCCGGTGTCCGGCGACAGCAACAAGGACGGTCGCAAGGACATCGCGATCATGTACAACTACGCCACCGGAGCCACCGCGGCGTTCACCTTCAAGGCCCGCACCGACGGAGGGTTCGAGAACCCCCTGAAGAGCTGGCAGGCGGCACCGGGCACCTGGTAGTCCCGTAGCACCACAGCACGAAGCCCCCGCCCGGGCGAACCGGGCGGGGGCTTCGTCATACCGCGTGCAGGACGTCAGCCCTGACGTCAGTCCTTGATCTCGCAGATCGCGGCGCCCGAGGTGATCGAGGCGCCGACCTCGGCGTTGAGGCCCACGATGGTGCCGGAGCGGTGCGCGTTCAGCGGCTGCTCCATCTTCATGGCCTCGAGTACGACCACCAGTTCGCCCTCGGCGACCTGCTGGCCCTCCTCCACCGCGACCTTGACGATGGTGCCCTGCATCGGGGACGCGAGGGTGTCACCGGACGCGGCCGGGCCGGACTTCTTGGCAGCCCGGCGCTTCGGCTTGGCGCCGCCCGCAGCCGCGGTACGGGCCAGGGTCATGCCCAGCGAGGACGGCAGGGAGACCTCGAGGCGCTTGCCGCCGACCTCGACCACGACGGTCTCGCGGCCCGGCTCCTCCTCCAGGTCCTCCGCCGCCGGGGCGGCGAAGGGCGGGATCTCGTTGACGAACTCGGTCTCGATCCACCGGGTGTGGACCCGGAAGGGGTCCGAGGTGAACGCCGGGTCCACAACGACCGCGCGGTGGAACGGGATGGCCGTGGCCATGCCCTCCACCTGGAACTCGGCCAGCGCGCGGGCAGCACGCTGCAGGGCCTGCTCACGGGTGGCACCCGTGACGATCAGCTTGGCCAGGAGCGAGTCCCAGGCCGGACCGATGACCGAGCCCGACTCGACGCCCGCGTCCAGGCGGACGCCCGGACCGGTCGGCGCGTTGAACGTGGTGACCGTGCCCGGGGCCGGCAGGAAGTTGCGGCCCGGGTCCTCGCCGTTGATGCGGAACTCGAACGAGTGGCCGCGCAGCACGGGGTCGCCGTAGCCGAGCTCCTCGCCGTCGGCGATGCGGAACATCTCCCGGACGAGGTCGATGCCGGTGACCTCTTCGGTGACCGGGTGCTCGACCTGGAGACGGGTGTTGACCTCCAGGAAGGAGATGGTTCCGTCCAGGCCCACCAGGAACTCGACGGTGCCCGCGCCGACGTAGCCGGCCTCCTTGAGGATGGCCTTGGACGCGGCGTACAGCTGCGCGTTCTGGTCCTCCGACAGGAACGGCGCGGGGGCTTCCTCCACCAGCTTCTGGTGGCGGCGCTGCAGCGAGCAGTCACGGGTGGAGACGACCACCACGTTGCCGTGCGAGTCGGCCAGGCACTGGGTCTCCACGTGGCGCGGCTTGTCGAGGTAGCGCTCGACGAAGCACTCGCCGCGACCGAAGGCGGCGACCGCCTCGCGGACCGCGGAGTCGTACAGCTCCGGAACCTCTTCGAGGGTCCGGGCGACCTTCAGGCCGCGTCCGCCGCCGCCGAAGGCGGCCTTGATGGCGATGGGCAGGCCGTGCTCCTGGGCGAAGGCGACGACCTCCTCGGCACCCGAGACCGGGTCCGGGGTACCCGCGACCAGCGGGGCGCCGGCCCGCTGGGCGATGTGCCGGGCGGCGACCTTGTCACCCAGGTCGCGGATCGCCTGCGGCGGCGGTCCGATCCAGGTCAGCCCCGCGTCGATGACGGCCTGCGCGAACTCGGCATTCTCCGAGAGGAAGCCGTATCCGGGGTGGATGGCGTCCGCGCCCGAGTCGGCGGCGGCCTGCAGGACCTTCGCGATGTCCAGATAGCTGGCGGCCGGGGTGTCACCGCCCAACGCGAAGGCTTCGTCGGCCGCGCGGACGTGCAGAGCGTCCCGGTCCGGATCGGCGTATACGGCTACGCTCGCGATCCCGGCGTCCCGGCAGGCCCGGGCAACGCGGACAGCGATTTCGCCACGGTTGGCGATAAGCACCTTGCGCACGATGGCTCCCTCCTTTGAAACAAGCTGAGTTTAGGGACAGCCGACACCGGCTTTCGACCCGTCTCCAGAGGTGAGCTTGCCCACACAGAGTGTTATTCGAGGCCGGTTCGAGTTCAAAGAACCCTTGTGGCGCCCCAGGTCGGAGGCATCCCCAACGGCACAGTAACCCTGTCATGTGGTCAAGGTCTCTGTGCGCACGCGCAGCGGCCCCCGACGATTCTTTGTGGGGTCCCTACGAACGCCCCGATCATTCTTTGCCCGTGCGCAACCCCTTGTCCCGTGGTTTACCGGTTAGTAGCCTCCGGGGCATGCTGCGCAGACTGGTGGCCGGAGTGGCCACCCTCGTGCTCGTCGCGGAAGCGGCGGTTCTCGTCCTCGTCCACGTCGTGCTGGGCAAGACGACGGAGAGCCAGTCCATGTCGATCGCCGGCATGGACCCGGATGTCATGTCCAAGGCAACCTACGCCATGGGGGCGGGCATGGGCGGCTTTCTGCTGCTCTGCGCCGTCCTGCTGGCCGTGGCCGCCGTCCGGGACCGGGCGCCCGGCAGGTTCGCCCGGGCGGTCCTGATCGGCGCCGCCGTCACCCACGGTGTCCTCGGCGCGCTGGTGGTCGGCCTGGTCGGCTGGCCCGCCTTCGCCGTGATGATGCTGATCCTCTGCCTGGTCGTCCTGACCCTGATGCTCTACCCGGACGCGCCGGACAAGCCAGGCAAGCCGGACGCGCCGGACACCCCGGCCGCGCCCGACGCACCGGTGGGGATCACGCCCACAAGTCCGTGATGGACACGCCCAGTTCGCCCAGCAGCGAGCGCAGCAGCGGCAGCGACAGCCCGATCACATTGCCGTGGTCGCCGTCGATGCCCTCGATGAACGGCCCCGAGAGTCCGTCCAGGGTGAAGGCCCCGGCAACGTGCAGCGGCTCCCCGCTCGCCACGTACGCCGCCACCTCCGCGTCCGTCGGCTCGCCGAACCGGACCGTCGTGGAGGCCGTCGCCGACACCTGACGCCCGGTCGCCGTGTCGATCACACAGTGCCCGGTGCGGAGCACCCCGGCCCGCCCGCGCATCGACTTCCAGCGGGCCGTGGCCTCCTCGGCGTCCGCCGGCTTGCCCAGCGCCTCGCCGTCCAGTTCCAGTACGGAGTCACAGCCGATCACCAGGGCCCCGGCGGCCGGCTCCAGACCGGCCACCACGCCCGCCTTGGCCTCCGCCAGGGCGAGCGCCAGCTCGGCCGGGGTGTCCGCGTCCACCGAGTCCTCGTCGAACCCGCTGACGATGACGTGGGGGGCGAGCCCGGCCTGGCGCAGCAGGTTGAGCCGGGCGGGGGAGGCGGAGGCGAGGACCAGGGAGCGCGGTGCGGCAGCAGTCATGCCCGCCATCGTAGGGGCGTGCTAGAAGCCGCCCACGCCCAGGACGTAGACGAGCACCAGCATGGCCACCGCGAGGATCACCGTCATCCGGCGGATCATCGCCTGCGCCTCGCGCATGTCCTTCGGCGGCTCGTTCTTCGGGTCGGACCAGAGCATGCCCCGATCCTGCTCCCCGGGACCCGGAGAGCGCCTGAGTACGGGTACTCAGGCGCCCCCCGGTGTTCCCCTAAGGGTCAGGCCGGCCAGTACGTACGGCCCCACGCCCGCGGCCCCGGCTGCGGCGTCCGCCGCCGGGCCACCTGCGCCGGATCCGCCCACTGGGCCGGGGTCCGCTCCGCGCCCGGCGCCGCCGAAGCCAGCACCGCCGCGCGCGCTTGGACCACCGCCAGTGCGGCGGCCAGCTCCTCCGGGGTCGGATTCCCCTTGACGACCTTGATCATCGGACCTCCTAGAGGGGGATGTTGCCGTGCTTCTTCGGGGGCAGGGCCTCGCGCTTGGTCCGCAGCTGACGCAGCCCCTTCACGATGTGTGCCCGCGTCTCGGACGGCATCACCACCGCGTCGATGTATCCGCGCTCGGCCGCCGTGTACGGGTTCAGCAGCGTGTCCTCGTACTCCGCGATCAGCCGCGCCCGGGTCGCCTCGCGGCTCTCGTCGTCCGGCGCCTCCGCGATGGCCCGCCGGTGCAGGATGTTCACCGCGCCCTGCGCGCCCATCACCGCGATCTGCGCGGTCGGCCACGCCAGGTTCAGGTCCGCGCCCAGGTGCTTGGAGCCCATCACGTCGTACGCGCCGCCGAAGGCCTTGCGGGTGATCACGGTGATCAGCGGGACGGTGGCCTCGGCGTAGGCGTAGATCAGCTTGGCGCCGCGCCGGATGATGCCGCCGTACTCCTGGTCCACGCCCGGCAGGAAGCCCGGCACGTCCACGAAGGTCAGCACCGGCACGTTGAAGGCGTCGCAGGTCCGGACGAACCGGGCGGCCTTCTCCGAGGCGTTGATGTCCAGACAGCCGGCGAACTGCATCGGCTGGTTGGCGACGATGCCCACCGGGTGCCCCTCGACCCGCCCGAAGCCGGTCAGGATGTTCGGCGCGAACATCGCCTGGGTCTCCAGGAACTCACCCTCGTCGAGGACGTGCTCCAGCACCGTGTGCATGTCGTACGGCTGGTTGGCACTGTCCGGGATCAGGACGTCGAGCTCCCGGTCGGTGTCCGAGACCTCGGTGTCCGCCTCCTCCGGGAAGGCCGGCGGCTCCGACAGGTTGTTCGAAGGGAGATAGGAGAGCAGCGACTTGACGTACTCGATCGCGTCCTTCTCGTCGCCCGCCATGTGGTGCGCCACACCGGAGGTGGTGTTGTGGGTCCGGGCCCCGCCCAGCTCTTCAAAGCCGACGTCCTCGCCGGTCACCGTCTTGATGACATCCGGACCGGTGATGAACATGTGCGAGGTCTGGTCGACCATCACGGTGAAGTCGGTGATCGCCGGGGAGTACACGGCGCCACCCGCGCAGGGCCCGACGACCAGGCTGATCTGCGGGATCACCCCGGAGGCGTGGGTGTTCCGGCGGAAGATCTCCCCGTACATGCCGAGGGCCATGACGCCCTCCTGGATGCGCGCGCCACCGGAGTCGTTGATGCCGACCACGGGGCAGCCGGTCTTCAGCGCGAAGTCCATCACCTTCATGATCTTCTGGCCGAAGACCTCGCCGAGGGCTCCGCCGAACACCGTGAAGTCCTGCGAGAAGACGGCGACGGGACGGCCGTCGACGGTGCCGTAACCGGTGACGACGCCATCGCCGTACGGGCGGGTCTGCTCCAGCCCGAAATTGGTCGACCGGTGCCGGGCGAGCTCGTCGAGCTCGACGAAGGAGCCCTCGTCGAGCAGCAGCGCCACGCGCTCACGAGCCGTCAGCTTGCCTTTGGCATGCTGCTTCTCCACGGCGCGCGCCGAGCCGGCGTGCGTGGCTTCGTCGATTCGGCGCTGCAGGTCCGCGATCTTGCCCGCGGTGGTGTGGATGTCGATCGGCTCTGAGGGTTGAGACATCGGGGTCGCGGCTCCCTGAGTGGTGTCCACTGCCTGGTCAATTGATTGACTACTGCTGGCTACTGGTGCGTAGCGTATCGGCGGGCATGGCGCACGGCAGTGCGGCGTTTGACACACCTAATGTGGCTTGCATGACGCCATCAGATGCCTCTGCCGGATCGGCCGGCCGCTGGTCGAGCCTCGACCGGCCGCCGCTCAATGCCGCCTCGCTGCGCCGCGCCCTTGTCACCCCGGACAGTCTGTGGACCTCGCTGGAGGTCGTCGAATCCACCGGATCCACCAACAGCGACCTTGCCGCGCGGGCCGGGGAGCTGCCCGAGGGGGCGGTGCTGGTCGCCGAGGAGCAGAGCGCAGGCCGTGGCCGCCTGGACCGCAGCTGGGTCGCACCGGCGCGGTCCGGGCTGTTCTTCTCCGTCCTGCTGAAGCCGGCGGGGGTGCCGGTGGAGCGGTGGGCGTGGCTGACCCTGCTCGCCGGGGTGGCCACCGCGACCGGGCTGTCCCGGGCGGCCGGGGTGGACACGGCACTCAAATGGCCCAACGACCTGCTGGTGACGGTTGACGGCGAGGAGCGGAAGACGGGCGGCATCCTCGCGGAGAAGGCCGACGACGCACTCGTCATCGGGATCGGGCTGAACGTCACGCTCACGGAGGACGAGCTACCGGTGCCGGGGGCCGGATCGCTGGCCCTGGCGAAGGCGACGGTGACCGACCGGGACCCGCTGCTGAAGGCGGTGCTGCGGTCGCTGGAGGACTGGTACGGGCGCTGGCGCGCGGCGGAGGGGGATCCGGCGGCGAGCGGCCTCCAGGAGACCTATGCGGCGGGCTGCGCGACGTTGGGGCGGCATGTGCGGGCCGAGCTGCCGGGGGGGCGGGAGCTGACGGGGACGGCGGAGGCGGTGGACGCGGAAGGACGACTGGTCGTCCGGACGGCGGAGGGGGAACGGGAGCGAGTGGGCGCAGGCGACGTAATCCACCTCCGCGCCCACTAGCCCCCGCCGGGCACCCGCAGCCGGCGCCGGGCCCCGGCTAGGCCGCCCTTTGCGGGCCCGGGCCCGCCTGGCCCGGGGCCGGCCGGTCCGGTCCGGCCCGGCCGCTGCCCGAGGCCGTTCGCGGGGCGGCGCAGGCTGGGCCGAAGGGGGGCGGGGGTCCGCTGCGCGGGGCCTTCCCCCACCCCGCCCCTTCCCGAAACCGGGGCCTGCGGCCCCGGACCCCGCCCGTGGGGCTCCGCCCCAC